>NZ_JBJQOQ010000004.1:0-203445 GCF_046036945.1 Brevibacillus sp. B_LB10_24
GAAACAAGAAGCCCCCGCCTCTTCAGGCGGTGGGAGCATTCACTCAAAGTCCTTGGAGCATTGAATCGTCCCTAGAATCGTATCGACAAGGGCGGAGAGTTGGTACGACATGGTCACGGCTCCGGGATCGATATGGCCCACGCCCTTGTTTGCCTGATAACAGGCACGGCCGCGAACCGCCTCCATCTCTCTGGTGCTCTGGGCTCCGGCGATGGCGGCCTGCTTGACCGCCTGAAGCGTCTCTGTCTCATCCAGCCCTTTTTCCATGCATGCTTGATACGCTTCAACGGCGGGATAGAGGGCATCGATCATTGTTTTATACCCGGGTTTTGCTTTGCCCCGTTCCATCATCGAATGAACCATCGCATCCAGCGACTGGAAAAGCTCTTGTGAATTGATGTCCTGTTTCCCTTCGATCTTTTTGGCGGCGGCCAGGTAGGCACCTCCGTAAAGGATGCCAGAGCTGCCTCCGATCGTCGACATCATCAGCATGCCAATCCGCTTGAAGCAGTCGCTTATCGGCAGTTGTTCCAGCTCTTCCGCCGATGAAACCAGTTTTTCAAAGCCTTTGCTAATGTTGGTCCAATGATCTCCGTCTCCTGTGGCGGCATCCAGTTTTGTGATGTAGTCGCCATGTTCGTCTATCATTTTTGCGGCATTTTTTAAATATTGCATGTAATCTTTCGAACTGATGCGAAAGCCCATAGAATCTCTCCTCCTCATATTTTTAGCGCCGGCGTATCGCATGGATAGTCAAGCAATTCTTTCAATTCATCGTCAAGCTTCAGCAATGTAACAGAGCTTCCAGCCATTTCAAAGGACGTCATGTAATTTCCGACAAATGATTTGTATATAGAAATGTTTTTGTCCTGTAATTGTTTCTCAACTTCGTTGTAGAGGATGTACAACTCCATCAGCGGTGTGCCGCCAAGCCCATTGACCATGACGGCCACTTCACTGCCGGTGTAATCCAGATCGTTGAGAATGTCATCCGTGAGCCGTTTCGCCAGTTCGGCCGCCGAAAGCATCTTAACCCTATGGACGCCGGGCTCGCCATGGATTCCCATCCCGATCTCCATCTCGTCGTCTGCAAGGGTCCGCTCCGTCCTTTCGACTCCAGGCAGGGTACAATGGGTCATCGCCATCCCCATCGAACGAACATTCTGAATGGCCTTTTCAGCCACAGCTTTCACTTCTGACAAGGAGGCTCCCTGATCCGCTTTAGCTCCGGCCACTTTGTTGACGAAGACGGTTCCGGCGATTCCGCGTCTGCCTGTTGAGAAGGTGCTGTCCGGTACGGCCACGTCATCCTTTACCACCACCAGCTCCACTTTAATTCCTTCCATCTCCGCCAACTCCCCGGCCATTTGAAAATTCATATTGTCCCCGGAGTAATTCATAATGACCATCAGTACACCGTTTCCAGAGTCTGCTTGCTGGATTGCCTCCAGGATCCGGTCGGGGCTTGGGGATGCAAATACATTCCCCGTCACGGATGCGTCCAGCATGCCTTTCCCCACGTAGCCCGCATGCGCAGGTTCATGACCCGCACCGCCCCCGGAGATGACCCCCACTTTGGCCGACTTATGTTTTCTGAAGATCACTTCGAATCCCTCGGAATAGGATACATTCGGATTTGCCTTTGCCAGGCCAATCAACATATCCGTCACAACGTGATGCGGGTTATTGATGATTTTTTTCATCGCTTTTATCGTTCCTTTCTTTCTGCAGGGATGAACGAAACTATCGCTTAAAAGTATACTCGATAAACTAATTTTTCATGTTAACAAAAATGTCAGACGACTCTCTGAAAAAACTGATACTAAGAACCATTGTTGATTTAATAGAGCAACCGTAAAATTCAAATAAGTAAGCGTTTACGAAACTGGCAGAGAAAATTTACCAATCAACAAAAATTGAATGAGTTGGTAAATGGGATGCTGAAAAGGAGGACGGAAAAAGTATGGAAAGTGTACTGCAGAAAAGTTCAACGCGAGCTTCTCTTCAGAAAATGGGAGGGTTTTTGAGTTCCATGGTCATGCCCAACATAGGGGCTTTTATCGCCTGGGGGCTGCTGGCCGCCTTGTTTATCCCTACTGGCTGGGTTCCCAATGAATATCTGAATCAAATGGTAGGCCCGACTATCAAATACCTGCTGCCATTATTAATTGGTTATACCGGCGGATATAACGTGTACGGGAGGCGCGGCGGCGTGATCGGGGCTGTCGCTACGATGGGCGTTGTGATCGGTGCCGATATCACTATGCTGATTGGCGGCATGGTGATGGGGCCGCTGGCGGCGATCATCTTGAAGAAAGTCGACCTGTTGTTTAAAGGCAAGGTAAAACCCGGATTGGAAATGCTGGTAGACAATTTCTCCTTGGGAATTGTCGGCGCTGTGATTATGATCCTGGGATTTATGGCGATCGAACCCGTTTTTTCGGTCATTCTCAGCTTCATCTCCACCGGAGTAGAGTGGGTGACGGCAAGAAACCTGATTCCTCTAACGAGTATTCTCGTCCAACCGGCACAGGTCCTGTTTTTAAATAATGCGGTCAACCACGGGATTATGATTCCTTTGGGCCTGGAGCAGGCAGCCGCAGCGGGGAAGTCGATTCTGTTTTTGGTTGAGGGAAACAGCGGTCCGTGGGTTGGTTTGCTGCTGGCATTCTGCTTCTTTGGCAAAGGGGTCGCAAAAAAGGCTGCGCCCGCCGCTTCCGGGATTTTATTCTTGGGCGGAATCGGCGAGGTCGCTTTCCCTTATGCCCTGATGAAACCCGTTACCATCCTGGGACCGATCATCGGCAATGGAATCGCACTCCTGATCATGCAATTGTTAAACGGGGGTACGGTGGCAGCAGTCTCGCCGGGAAGCTTTCTCGCACTATTGATGATGACGCCAAAAGGGACCTTCCTCGTAAACATCACAGCGTATTTCGCCGCTGTAGCCGCTTCCTTCCTAGTTGTTTCCTTCTTGTTGAAGTTGGACAAGTCGGAAGAAAATGAAGAGTTGGCCGCGACAGTAACAAATGTAGACATGAGCAGGTTTGCGGGTGACAAGACGGCAGAACATGCAAAAGCAGCCGCCCCTGCAGCCATTTCGGCGGGAAAATCGATCCACAAAGTCATCATCGCTTGCGATGCCGGGATGGGCTCCAGTGCGATGGGAGTATCCATTCTAAAAACAAAAGCAAGAAAGGCCATGCTCGATATTGAAATCAGCAACGTCTCCGTAGACCATATCCCGGACGATGCGGATTTGATTATCACCAATGCCATCCTGGAAGAGCGCGCACGGGCAAAGGCGCCGAACAGCAAGGTTCCCATTCTCACCATCAAGAACTTTCTGGACAGCAATGAGTATGAAAAGATTATCCACATTCTAAAAAACACGTAAACGAGCAGGTGAGCAAATGTTTATTTCCTCCCGCACACGTTCCATCATCTATTTGCTGAAAAGGACAAATGGCACCATTTCGGTTAAGGATCTTGCCAACAAGCTGAATTTGACAGAAAGGACGATCTATAGAGAACTAACCGACTTGACGAAGGTTCTGGAGCACTATCAGATTCGATTGGAAACAGTTCCTGGAAAAGGGATGCGATTGTGCGGTGAAAAAGAGGCAATCGATTCGCTCGATCTCTATTTGAACGAATACCAGGTCGATTGCGGGTTTAACAGCCCTAAGGTCCGGAAAGACATGGTGCTGATTCACCTGCTGCATCAAAACGATTATATTAAGGTTCAAGGATTGGCAAGCGATCTTAGGGTGTCGATCCAAACCATCAGAAATGATTTGCATCACATTGAGGAAATGGCGGCGAATCACAACGTCACCTTAAAAAAGAAAAAGAGCGAAGGGATTTTCCTTGAGGGAAATGCCATATTAAAAAGCCACTACCTGACGAGCATTATTTTAGAAAATGTAGAAGTAGATACGTTTTTTCATTGGCTTACACACGACAATCACAGCCGGCACGACTTTATTTTGCTTTTGGAGAAGTATCATTACAAAGGTGTTTTGAGGACGATTTACCATATGGCACGGGAAATCATCATGGCTGAAAAGATACAAATGACAGATACAAACTTGATGGAATTTGTATTTTTGCTTTCCCGGATGACTTTATCCCATGCTGCCGAGAAGGATTACGACGATTTTAACGTGTGTATTCACCACAATCCTTGCAACCATGAAGTAGCAGGGAAACTTGAAAGATCGCTGCAGCAGCTGTTTCAAATCGAGTTGAGTAATGGCGAAAGGATGTATCTGTATTGGCTGATCAGCATTACCTTTCGCAAAGAGTCTCAGCAAAGCGTGATCGATGCCTCGAAAATCACCTTTATGCAGAGAGTCAGACAGTTCATTGCAGATGTGGAAGCGGGTACAGGCATTGAATTTGGCAGCGACAGATCCTTGCTTGAGGGGTTGGCCGTTCACATCGACCGCTCCATCTCAAAGGTTCGCAACGGAATATTCGCCGCCAATCCGATGATCAACGAAATCGCAACGAATTACCAAAGTTTGTATCACGTCATCAAAACAAGCGTGAAGAAAACATTTTCTGAAGCTCATTTTCCCGATTCTGAGATTGGCTATTTGACCTTGCACTTTATCGTCTCGATGGAGAAGCATACGGCCAAGGCGCTGCATGTATTGGTCGTCTGTTCGAGCGGGATGGGTTCCTCAAAGATGCTGGCCAGCCGATTGGAGCGGGAGTTTCCTGAGATATTGATCAAGGATGTCATTCCGCTGATGAAACTGCACGAAGAAGATCTCGGCCAGTATGATCTCGTTGTTTCGACCATCCCGTTATATCTTCCTGAGCATCAATACATCATGGTGTCGCCGTTGTTGAATGTGAAAGAAGTTGAAATGTTAAGAGAGAGGATCGCAAACCTAAAAGAGGGGAAAAGCCGCGGGGTCAAGAGGGAGAAGCTGGCTGCTACCAAAAGGCACGAGGACGCGATTTTGACGCTGCAGCAAATCAATCTGGTCACCTATTGGGGAATCAAGCTCATCGAAAACTTTGAAGTCGTTCCGATTACAGGCGAAAAAAGGGTCATCGATGTCATTGACTACATTCAGGAGCATTTATTTCAGAAAAAGGTGCTTCGCTCATCAAACGATATTTCAGAGTTTATCGCATCGCGGCAGAAAAATGAGGTGTTAGTCCTTCCCGATTCCCGTTTGGCCTATTCCGAGTTTTATCTCAATCATTTGGATGAGCCGCTTTTGTCTGTGTATCGGCTTGTAGCGGACCATACCTACACGTTTGGTCCGGAAGAAGCTGCAGGCATCGTATCCATGATCGTCATGATCTACCCTGCCCACAGCAACGGGTTATTGATCGATTTTTTGAGCGAGATAACGATGATGGCAATTGAAGATGTTGAGATCGTCCATTCCTTTGAAATAGAAAATGAGCATGCACTGAAAAGGATCCTGGGCCAAAGAATCAAGCAATACCTGGTTCAGAAACTGTAAGAAAGAGGTTATTTTTGTGAAAAGTGTCTTTGATGAAAACAATATCCGACTCAATGCAGCATTTGCGAACAAGGAGGAAGCCATCGAAGCAGCGGGAAGGATCCTGGTGGATAACGGGTACGTTGCCGAAGAATATATATCCGACATGCTGAAAAGGGAAGAAATCGTCACGACTTACATGGGCAATCACGTTTCGATTCCTCATGGCGTCAGCGATTCGGAGAGCAGGATAATGCATTCGGGAATTTCTTTCATCCAAGTGCCGGAGGGGGTTCGCTTTGACGAAGAGAATATCGCCTATCTCATCATCGGGATCGCCGGCAAGCAAAATGAACATCTGGAGATTCTGAGCAACATCGCCATTGTCTGCTCGGAGCTGTCCAATATCGAAAAGCTGAAAAACGCTGCGACCAAACAGGAAATCATGGGGTTATTTACGGGGGTATTGCGATGAAAAAAGCGGTTCACTTTGGAGCGGGGAGTATCGGCAGAGGCTTTATCGGCGACTTGCTTCACGATTCCGGGTATGAAATCACGTTTATCGAGGTCTCTCCTGTGCTGCTTGAGCAAATCAATCAAACGCACAGCTATGATCTCTATCTGATCGACCGCAACTACGAGAAAAAGGTGATTGATAACGTCAGCGCTGTCTCTCCGGTCGTGGATGAAGAGAAGGCTATCCAGGCAATCGTGGAAGGGAGTATCCTGACGACATCGGTCTGGGCGGACAACCTGCAGCATATCGCCCCGACCATTGCGAAAGGACTGAAAAGGCGGCTACGGGCAAACGGACAGAAGATTAACGTATTGGCTTGTGAGAACGCTTTGTTTGCCACAGACATGCTGAAACATGATCTGTTGCACTGCGGCGTCGACATTGCGGAAGAAGAATTGGAGCGAATCGCTTGTTTTCCCAATACAGCCGTCGACCGCATGGTTTTTGATGTAACGGTCGACGGAAAAAGAGCGGTGGAAATCGGCAGTGAACACGAACTGGTTATCGAAAAAAACAAGCTGGCCGATCCCGCGGAAGAACCGATTCAGGGAGCGGTTTACACCGACAATCTGCAAAAGTTCCTTGAAAGGAAGCTGTACATCACCAATTGCAGCCATGCGATCGCCGCTTATTTAGGCTATCTGAAAGGCTATGCGTACTTACAGGAAGCATTGGCCGACGAAGACATCCATCGGCAGGTACTGGCGGCGATCGGTGAATCGGCAGAGATGCTTTCGCTAAAATACGGTTTTTCACGGGAAGAGCTGCAGGATTACATCCGCTTTGTTATCGGCCGTTTCATGACGCCGGGAGTCAAAGATCCGATAACCCGTGTTGCCCGGTCGCCTGTTCGCAAGCTGGATCCGAGCGATCGCCTGGCAGGCCCGGCGACCGCATGCGAAAAGTTGGGGGTGGAAAACAAGTACTTGTGCAGAGGAATCGCCGCCGCCCTTCTGTTTGAAAATCCAGAAGACAGACAAGCCGTAGAAATGCAAACATATATCGAAAACCGCGGGATTGAACAGGCTATTCAACATTATACGAAGATAGGTCCAGACGCAAAGAGCTACGCTCAGATTATTACCAGCTACAACGAGTTATCAAGCAGCAAACAAAAATAAGCCCAATATTTACGGAGGAGAGACGGCAGATGAAATTGCAATTGGCATTAGACGAAAAAACCTTAGTGGATTCACTGTTATTGGCAGAGAGGGTAAGAGAATCGATCGACATTATTGAAATTGGCACGCCATTGGTGATGCGTGAAGGGATGAGAGCAGTCCGCGAGTTTAAAAGATATTTTCCGGAAAAAGAAATCTTGGCGGATTTGAAAATTATGGACGGCGGATTCTTCGAAGCTGAATTGGCCTTTGAAGCGGGAGCAGATTACGCGACCGTACTGGGAGTGACAGACATTTTAACCGCTCGGGCAAGCATTGAAGCAGCCGAAAAATACGGCAAGCAAATGGTGGTGGATATGATCTGCGTACAAGATCTGCCGACAAAAATTCGCGAAATGGAAGAAATCAAGGCACACTATGTCGCGGTCCATACCGGCGCCGATCAACAAGCTGCGGGAAGACAGCCGATCGATGATTTAAAAGTGATGAGGGAGCACGTGACAACAGCCAAAATCTCTGTGGCAGGCGGAATCAACAGCAGCACAGTGGATCGGTACATCGCCTATCAGCCGGATGTGATCATCGTCGGAACGGGAATCACCCGGGCGAAAGATCCCGTGGCGGAGGCCAAAGCCATTAAAGCCGCCATCGTAAAAGGAGGCAAATAAGATGAGTCAATCCGCTCACTTGCTGGCGATCATCAAAGAACTGGAAGAGGATGCGAAACATATCGAGCAGGAACAGCTTGATAAGCTTACAGAGGCGATACTCCGTGCGAAACGAATTTTTGTAGCTGGTGCGGGCCGATCGGGATTTGTCGCCAGAGCCTTTTCCAATCGCTTGATGCACCTGGGTTTTACCGTCTATTTTGTGGGAGAGCCGACGACCCCATCGATTCAGCAAGACGACTTGTTGATCATCGGCTCCGGCTCGGGCGAAACCAAAAGTCTCGTAACCATGGCCCAGACAGCAAGCCGCATCGGGACGAAGATCGCAACCATAACGATTTTTCCGGAAAATACGATTGGGCGGCTGGCAAAAGTGATCGTGACAATTCCCGGGGTAACGGCTAAGTCAGATGCCCAATCGAACAAAAAGGAGTCTGTCCAGCCGTTAGGCTCGTCTTTTGAACAGCTCACCTGGCTGGTATATGACAGCATCATCATGGAACTGCAAAAAAAGACGGGACAAACCAATGAGCAAATGTTTGCAAGACATGCCAATTTAGAATAAGATCGGACTTAGATAGGGGTTCACCACTGGAGAAGAGAAGGGGTGAACCCTTTTCGCCAAGGAGGGAGAGAAAAAGATGATAAAAGCTGTTATTTTTGATTTTGACGGGCTTATCTTTGACACCGAAACCTTCGTTCTGCAAGCATTTGAAGAAATGTACGACGAGTATCAGGTAAATTTCCCTAAAGAGGCGTGGAATCAATCGATTGGAACTTCGCTCGCATTTGACCCGTACGAAGCATTGCTGCTCCGCCAGCCAACCGCCAGCAAGGAAGAATTGAAAGCAGAATATGAGAGAAGATATCAATCGATCCGAGAAGGCAAATTGCCGCGAGAAGGGGTAATAGAATACTTGCAAAGAGCGAAGCAATTAAACTTGAAAATTGCAATAGCATCAAGCTCCCCCAGAAGCTGGATCGATGAGCATGTCAGTATATTGGCGATTTCCCAGTATTTCGATTTTATTTGCACCGCAGACGATGTAGAGCAGATAAAACCCGATCCAGAGCTGTACCAGAAGGTGCTGCACTACTTTGATATACAGCCCCATGAAGCAATCGTATTCGAAGATTCTCCCAACGGCTCTTTAGCTGCCATCAGAGCTGGCATTCCTTGTGTCATAGTTCCCAATGAAACAACCAGGCTGCTTGTCTTTGATGAACGAATCACCCTGAGAATAAACTCCAAACGGGATATGACTTTAGATGAAGTGATCGAGAAAATATCCGCACTCCGGTAGACATCGAAACTTCTCACATCCAGGGGACTGCAGTTGCTTGCCGCATCGCATGCGGAACAGAATACAAGCTGCAGCTCCCCTGATGTACCTGCCGATCAAGCCCTAGCCGGCCTTGACGAGCAAATGCTTGATCTCCTGAAAGCTGACGAATTTTTTGTTGGCTTCATCCCAAAGGCGAAATCGAATCGCTTGCAGGCTGGAGATGATCGTAATCGTGGTTACGCTCTGAAAAGCGGGTATGTTGTCGTGAGCCTTTTGCAAATAGTAATTGGGTACTTTAGGACTTAAATGGTGCACGTGGTGAAAGCCGATATTCCCGGTCAACCATTGCAGGACTTTGGGCAGCTTGTAATAGGAGCTTCCATCTACGGCCGCTTTGACAAAATCCCAGTCCTGTTCTTTTTCGAAATAGCTGTCTTCAAACTGGTGCTGCACGTAAAAGAGCCATATGCCGGCAGCTCCCGAAAGGTAAAAAATAGGGACCTGAATCAACAGGAAGGCTTGCCATCCGATTGCCCAGCAGAGCAATCCCGACACGGCAGCAATGCCTATATTCGTAAGATAGGTGTTGAGACGTTCCGGCAGCTTGGCATCTTTCCTGTTAAAGCGATTCTCGATCAGCATATTGTAGAAGGGACCGAACACGAACATAATCAACGGGTTTCGGTACAGGCGGTAAGCCGTCCGCTTCCATACCGATGCAGACAGGTATTCTTCCACTGTGAGAATCCAGATATCCCCAATGCCGCGTTTGTTTAAATTGCTGCTGGTCGCGTGATGGATCGAATGGCTATGCCGCCATTTGTCGTAAGGGTGAAACGTCAAGATGCCTGTGATTGTGCCTAAAATCTCATTTGCCCGGCGATTTCTAAAGAAAGAATAGTGGCAACAATCGTGAAAGAGTATGAAAATCCGAATGACAAATCCGGCAGCGAGAATGGCTATACCCAGCGTCAGCCAATACGAGATCGCAAGGCTTTGATAGGCGAGATACCAAAGGAGAAAAAAGGGGATCATCGTGTTGCAGATCTGTCGAATACTTCTCCATGCATTTGATTGTTCGAACGCGGCGATGTGCTGTTTCAATTTGCGTGCTCTTTCGTTTTTCATATTTTCCCCTTTAATCAAGTATTTTCCTTTTCGGCGTGTACCGAACCGGCAAAGGCCGTTTTACCTGGACGCTTACTGTTCCTTGACAGTGATATTGCCTGAGGTTGTGCGAATTTTAACAACCTCCTGTGTTTTCCCTTTTGAATCCGGCGCCTTAATATTGCCAGACGAAGCACGCAGATCATAAAGACCGGCAAAACCTTTGGCTACCGTCATCGTCACGTTGCCGGAGCTTGCGTTTATGTCCGTGTTCGCCGCTGTTTTCTGCGTGATTTTGACGTTTCCTGAGGTGGCATTCACGATGGAATTGCCGGAAAGCTCGTCAACGGTGACAGAACCTGATTTCGAAGTAACTTGGAGAGATCCTGTGATTCCGCTTCCCTGGATATTTCCCGAAGTACATTCCATGGAAATATTCTGGGCCTCGATATCATGAAAGCGAATGTTTCCTGACGATGCTCCCATCTGAATATTTCGCCCTTTCACATCGCTGTAGCTCGCATTTCCTGATTGGAGACGGAAATGGACACTGTCCAGCATTTCTTGTTCTGGAAGAGCAACGGTCACATGCAATGTTCGTTCGGAATGATCAAACGAGGGGAATCCCCATTCATTCGTGTTTAAGTCCAGGCTTAGAGTATGGGCAGATATCTCTGCCGATTCGATCTTCTGTGCAACGTCCTTATGGGCTGTGCCATTTACGTGTACATATCCCGGCTGGTTGCTTTGGCTCTCTATAAATTCAACGTTCAAATTCGTTGAACCGCCTTGAACCTCCAATCTCTCCAATTCATTAGGCTCTATCTCCCACTGCTTATCTACGGAGACCGTTCCTTTTCCTGAGCTTGTATAAGCGAATTTGTAATACGCCATACCCAATAAACCTGCGATTACGAATCCGATTACGATCATTGTCATGGTTTTTACCATGCCGTTTTCTCCCTTCATCACGCGGCGTCTAGTATTTCCCTTTGGTGGAAGCGTGAAGCTGTGCCTTTTTAAAATGGTAGTAATACATACTGAGCGGCCACCACAGGATCAGGAAGATAGGGTAGATTGCCCAAATGGTACCCGGTGAAGAGACTAGATTGACTGTGATAAAAAAGAGAATCGTCAGGATACTGGCAGAGATCGATAATCCGAAATAGTTTCTTTTCTGTGCATAGTACAAAGCGAGTGGCCACCACAGGACTGCATAGGCCGGATAGATCGCCCACGGATACGGCGGAGAGATGTAAATGTTCAAGATGGAGTAGTAGACAATCGTGCAAAGACTGGCGATGCATGCAAAAGGCAGCGTTTTTGCTTTTTTCCCGGAAAGTACGGAAGCAGGCCACCAGACTAGCGGGAAAATCGCATAAAGAAACCAGGGATGGCCGGGTGAATACAGACAGTTGATCACAAAGAGAAACATGATAATCAAGAGACTGCATAAGACGGAATGGAGCTTGTGTTTTCTTTGCTTGATAAAAATCCAGCTCATCACCAAGAGCAACAGGGTAAAACCAGGGTAAAGAAACCAGATGAAATCCGGGCTCGTCAGGAAGTTCGCAACCACTAGAAAGATGATGCTCATCAGACAGCCAGCCAAGATAAACCCGATCGTATATTTATCCATCAGTACGCCCCCTTACCTAGTGCGCAGCCAATGAAAAAACATCGACAACGGCCACCATAGAACCCCGAAAGTGGGATAAACAAACCAAATGACGTCAGGAGTATAGTAGAAATTGATGAAGGCAACCAGGGCGATAATGAGTATACTCCCCCAGATGGAGAAACCGAGATTGATTTTCGCCATATCTTTTTTGATCGGCTGTCCAACACCCAGTTCTTTTTTGATCTCCTCGATGTCCCCGAATTCTACGATTGCTTTATTGACCGCATCTTCCTCCGCTTTGCCCTGCTGCATCAGATCGAATACTTTCTCTTCCAGGTTTTCGATGATCTCCTGTTTGATGACTTGTTTCTTTTCGCTTTCCGGAACATCCTTGAACAATGCGTCTACATGTTGTTTGATTCGCAATTTATAATCCCTCCATAAACAGATCGATGATTTCCTTGGTTTCCTGCCACTCTCGAACCGTTTCTTTCAGATAAGCCTTGCCTAACGTCGTTATTCGATAATATTTTCTTCTGCCCCCGTGGGAAATATCTCCGTAGTAGGAATCGATCAGCTCTCTGCTCTCTAATCGTTGAAATACAGCGTACAAGGTAGCTTCCTTGATGTGGAATCGGTCTTTTGTTCGCAGACTGATTTCTTTGGAGATTTCGTAACCGTACCGGTCTTTTTCCAGGATCAAGCGAAGAATGATTGGGTCCAAATGTCCACGGATAATATCGCTTCGAATGGTAATGAACCTCCTTGCATCATGTACTCTGTCTCATGGAGTAATCTTAACCTGAATTGCTCTATCTGTCAAAGTAATTTTTAAAAATGGGTTTTTTCATTGGAAAGCCGCAACTTAACTGGGGTTTTCAAGAATAGTTTGGATTGAATTATTCTATTTGATAGAGTAATTTTAAAGAAGATTACTCTTTGTGTCAAAGTAAATTGCCTTTGATTCTGTTCGATCACGGATTTATTCCTGAATGCAAGCCTGCAGTTTGGCAGAAGGTTATGGAATAAATTTGATTGACAATTTTTTTCCCTCGTGACAAAATAAACTCCGTTCATTAAACGTTCATTTAGGTGAGATGATACACGTTCATCTTTGCCTTGCAAGGGAGGGTGACAATTGACCCAGGATCAACCGATAGACCGCCGTCAAATGCTGAAGGATGCAGCGATTTATCTTGTCGGGAAGAATGGGTACGACCGGACGACCATCAAGGAAATCGCCAGGCATTGCGACGTCACTGTGGGGGTGATTTACCATTACTTCGAGAGTAAAAAAGATTTATTCTGCGAAGCTCTCAAGGACTACTGTTCCAGTTGGGAGGAGATTGTCCCGAACGTAAGACAGTTGCCGATCGAAGAAGGACTGGTGTTGATCGCGACCAGATTTATCGATAATTGGCGGAATAATCAAGCCTTTATAAAGATTTTTGCTACGGAAAGTTTTCAGAACGAGGACGCGCATGCTCTGTTTTCCGATTTGTTGGCAGACGCCAGGGAAAAGCTGAGCAGGTACTTTGAATGCAAAATAGCGGAAAAAGAGATTGCTCCTGCCGATAAGCAGATCATGATGAACATGTTTGTAAGTCACTTTTTTACTGCATTGCTCTTCAAAGAACGGTTGCACATTCCCATATTGCCGGAAGTTGACGACGGATTTATCAGGGCGAGCGTCCGAATGTTGTTATCAGGTTGGAGACAGGGGGATTTGGAGTGAAACAGGAAAATCGGGAGAAAACCTGGGGGAGACCAGCTTTGCTTCTCGTCGGCGTTTGTGCCGCGGTTTCGTTGGCGGGATGCTCAAGTCTGCCGGCCAGTTCTGCGCCAGGGGTGCAGTCGGTGGTGGTCGAAACGATCGGACACAACAGCTTAAAGAAGGCAAAAATGGCGGTAGGCCGAGTCATGGGCGATACAGAATCGGCTGTCATGACAAAAATTCAAGGGCGGGTCGTTCGCGTATCGAAGGACATAGGTCAGGAGGTAAAGGCGGGAGAACCGCTCATTTATTTGGATGACAAGGATTATCAGGTGGCGCTTGAGCAGGCGAATGCCGGTTTGCGCGGTGCCGAGGCAAGGCTGGCTGACGCACAGCGCGGGACCAGATCTCAGCAGCAGCAGCAATTGGATGAGAGGATTCGCGCGGCAAATGCTGCACTGGAGAATGCAAAACATACCTTGGAGCGAACCCAATCGCTTTTTGAATCGGGGGCCGTTTCCCAGTCCCAATTGGACGCTGATTCCCTGGCCTATACCCAAGCGCAAAGCACTTATCAACAGGTACTGCAGGAGAAGAGTCTGGCGAACGAGGGCGCTACCCGAGAGTCGATTGCCAACCTGCAGGCGGCCGTCGCCGAAGCGAGGGCAAGGGTGAACTCAGCGCAGCTTGCTGTTAGCAATACGGTTATCACAAGCCCTCTCTCCGGAAAAGTGGCTACAAAAAATATCCAAGACGGCGAGACTGCCTCTCCTGGAGTACCGCTGTTGACGATCGTCAGCGGCCAGCCAGTGGTGGAAGCCTCCATTCCGGAAGATCAGATCAACAGCTTGAAGGAAGGGCAAACCGTTACAGTTCGGATCGAGCAGGTATCTTCGCAGCCGTTCGAAGCGAAGGTTCTGGCCATATCGCCAATCGCCAATCCCGCAAGCAAGGAATACCCGGTGAAACTGAGCCTGCCTGGTGACCCCAATCAATGGAAATCAGGCATGTATGCAGAGGTCACCCTCCCCGAGCCGGAGGAATCGCCCATAACTGTCCCAAGAGATGCCATTGTCAAACGAGGGTCTGAGAGGCTGGTCATGGTCACGGACGGATCAAAGGCGTTCGCTCACGTGGTGATTACCGGCGCATCAGACGGAACCAGCGTGGAGATTTTAGACGGGGTAAAAGACGGGGAAAAACTGATCGTTGTCGGGCAAGATCAGCTAAATGACGGTGATCCGGTTCAAGTACTTTGGGAGAAGGAGAACGGCAAATGAAGAAAAAAATCGGCTTGCTCATCCTTGCCCTGCTCATCCTTGGCGGAGGCGCATTCGGCACCAGGCAATACCTCTACGCGATGAGCCACGTCACCACGGACGATGCCAAAATCGATGGCCGACTGGTCAAAGTGAGTCCGGAAATTGCCGGACGCGTCACCGAGGTTCGCATAAAAGAGGGGGATGCCGTAGAAGCAGGGGAGACATTGGCCCGGCTGGACGAGAAAAATGCGTCGCTGCAAAATCGGGATTCCGCTCTGGTGAAAGCCCCCGTCACCGGTGTAGTCATTAAGGAATTCGTCTCCGTAGGCGAAAACGTTTCTCCGGGACAGCGGGTATTTTTACTGGCCAATTTGGATGATTTGTACGTGTCAGCCCGGATCGAGGAGACGAAAATCGAGCGTATCCACGTAGGAGACCCGGTCTCGTTTACGATCGACGCTTTTTCCGGCAAGCAGCTTCAAGGGGTGGTAGAACAGATCGGGCTTGCGGCAGACAGCACCTTTTCGCTGCTTCCCACTTCCAACGCTTCCGGCAATTTTATTAAAGTGACGCAGCGCATTCCTGTAAAAATCAAAATCCTGGATTCGAATGGATTAAAGCTCTTGCCCGGCATGAACACAGTAGTGGATATCACGACAAGGGGATGACGCTATGAAGGCCAAGCGGCTGATATTCTCGCTCGTCGCTGTCTACTTGACGGGAAGTGTGCTGATTTCAGGATATTATTGGTACAATTATCAGTATTATGTAAAAACCAATGACGCTCGCGCCAAGGTAGATTTGTCGTTGGTGACAGCGCCGGTAACAGGCAAGGTCTATTCCCTCGATGTCCGCGAAAATCAGGAAGTGAAAGCAAATGAAATACTGGGATTCATGCAGGCTTTGAACTCCTCCGCTTCCTCTGAAACCCGCATTCCTCTGATCGCTCCAGCGAGCGGACGTGTCATGCGGATTGGGGCAGCAGAAGGAGAAATCGTCACGAACGGCCAAAATCTGGTTGCGATAGCCGATCTGCAAACGGCTTATGTAGAAGCGAGGCTGACGGAAACGGAAGCGACGCGGGTGCGTGTCGGTCAAACGGTAGACGTCCGCTTGGACACTGAGAGCGGCCATACCTATCCCGGGGTTGTCTCGCTGGTCGAGGGCGTTACGGAGAAAGCGGTCTGGCCGATTGTATCGCTCGTGCCAGCACGGCAGCAGCCACGGGAAGAGGAACTGGTACCGGTGCGAATCCAGGTCAAGGATGCCCGCTTGATCCCGGGGACGAATGCGTCGATCAAAATTAGAGTAAGGGGGGACTCCGATGCCCTCTTCTGAGGAAAGAAAAATTCCCGGGGTATTTACCACTACCTTAATTATCGTGTTGGGAACATTCATGGCGCTTTTGGATACCTCCATCTTAAACGTGGCACTGCCAAAATTAATGGTGTTGTTCAGCGTCGACACCAAGCAGATTGAATGGGTGTTGACCGCCTATATGCTGATATCGGGTGCGATTATCCCGATCACCACCTACTTTGGAGAAAGATTCGGCTACAGGACGATTTACGTGTGGTCGATGGCAAGTTTTACCCTGGGTTCGCTTTTGTGCGGTCTGGCCTGGAGCAACCCCAGCCTGGTCGCGTTTCGCGTCATCCAGGGGATTGGCGGAGGGTTGATCATGCCCGTCGGCATGGCGCTGATGTTCCGCTTTGTGCCAAAAGAGAAGATGGGGGCAGCGATGGGAATTTTCGGCCTTTCCATGGCGGTGGCTCCGTCGATCGGCCCTACCCTGGGCGGGTTGATCGTCGAGTCGTTCAGTTGGCGCTGGCTGTTTATGATCAATGTGCCCATCGGGATCATCAGCGTCCTGTTAAGCCATTTTGTACTGCCCGATACACCGCGGCGGAAGATGGGACGATTTGATGTTTGGGGGCTTTTGCTTGGGTCGGGCAGTGCGTTTTTATATCTGCTGGCTCTGGCGGAAGGGCAGAGCTGGGGATGGTCCTCCTACCCGATCGTGATGCTGTTTTTTACCGCGACATTTATGCTGATCCTGTTGATCGTGGTGGAGTTGAATCATCCGGAGCCGCTGTTGGATATGCGATTGTTTCGGAACAGGGATTTTACCTTCGGCGTCCTCATGAGCTGCGGCATGTTCATCGCGATGATCGTCGCTGTGGTAATCTTGCCGATCTACCTGCAGTCACTGCGCGGGTACTCCGCCATTCAAACCGGGTTGATCCTGATGCCGCAGGCGCTGGCGATGGGGTTTACCATGGCGATCTCTGGAAGGCTTTTCGACAAGATCGGTGCTCGCCCGTTAATTCTGACGGGAGTTCCGCTGATCCTGTTCAGCACCTATCAGCTTCATACGCTGTCCATCGATACGCCGGACAGCTTGATCAGCATGTATATGATCCTGCGGGGCTTAGGCATGGGGCTGACGTTTATGTCTGTCAACACCGCCGCGGTCAGCACGATACCTCCGATGAAGATGGGGGCGGCTTCGGCGATGAGCACGCTGGTTCGCAACGTAGCGGGTTCGATCGGCATCGCGCTCACTACCGTCTTGTTGGAGACCAGGCAGTTTCTTCACTTGCATCGCATGGCAGAGGATCTCGATATGTTTTCCCCCGGCTGGGCAACGATGCAGCAGTCGGCAACAGGAGTGCTGGCTGCGGCCGGAGATACCAGCGCATCATCCGCGATGACGCTCAGTATGATGAATTCGCAGGTATTGGCACAAGCGGCAGCCTGGTCGTTCGGCGACGTCTTTTTAATCTTTTCCGTCTTCATTCTGGCGGTGGGGCCGATGGGGCTGCTGTTTAAGAAAAAGGAGAAACGCGAAGGCGACCAACCTGTTTTTGCCGAATAAACACACGAAATAGCACCCGCTTTTGGCTTCGAGCAGAAGCGGGTGCTTTTATTTTTGTGGAATATCTTGCCAAATGCGGAGGTTTCGCTTACAATCGTGCCAAAACGGTTGCGGTAAAAGTCCGTAACGCCACGCACAAAATAGGAGGTAAGGTATGTCGTCCCCCTTCTTATCCTATACGATCAACGGGGAACCCTTTCACTTGTTCTCTGTCTCTCATCTAATCGCCTTGGCCGCAATGTTTGGCGCCGCGATCCTCCTGTATGTGTTCCGAGGAAAAATCCGGAAGAGATCGGTTGAACCATGGATCCGTTATCTGCTTGCGGGCGTACTGCTCTTCACGGAAGTCGCCTTTCAGCTATGGCACGTCCTGACAGGCAGTTGGTTATCGGCAGAGACGCTGCCCCTGCAGCTATGCAGCGTATCCTTGCTGCTATCTGTAGTGATGCTATGCACGAATAGCTATCGGCTTTATGAGATCACGTATTTTGCCGGGCTGGGCGGAGCCGGGCAGGCGATGATCACGCCTGAATTGTTTTACCCTTTTCCCCATTTTCGCTTTTTTCATTTTTTTGTTGCCCATGCCTGTATTATCCTGGCATGTCTTTACATGACATGGGTAATGCAGTACCGTCCAAGCGTCCGCTCTCTGTGGAAGACGATGGGCTTTCTCAACTTGCTGCTCGTCATCGCCTTAACCGTCAACCGCGTGACAGGAGGCAATTACTTGTTTGTCTCGCACAAGCCAAGCAACCCCAGCTTGCTCGACTTTCTCGGCCCGTATCCGTGGTACATCCTCTCGCTCGAAGCGGTCGCCATACTTTTGTTCCATGTTCTGTACTTGCCGTTTACTTTGCATAAATCAACGGAGTCTTCCGTTTCTTTACACGAAAACCGCTAGTGAGGCTAATGTGAAAATCATGGTTTTTTTGCTTGACATTACGTTGCAGAGCATTAAAATAAGTATAAATCCAATTAAACCGACCAACATAGTATGAATTGATTGGGAAGCTTTGCCGCGGTACGATTTAACTTTTGCGTATATGATTGAACATTCGTAAAACGGAGGAGAGAGTCATGAGTTTTCAATTCGATCACCTGGTTCATTTCGTAAATGAT
The DNA here is from genome assembly GCF_046036945.1 of Brevibacillus sp. B_LB10_24. NCBI lineage: Bacteria > Bacillati > Bacillota > Bacilli > Caryophanales > Paenibacillaceae > Brevibacillus > Brevibacillus sp. B_LB10_24. Next base: position 18,762 of record NZ_JBJQOQ010000004.1, read on the forward strand.
CCCAAGGAGGCTGTCCAGCTTTTCAGGCAGCAAGGAGTCCACGCCGTTGATGGCGGCGTCCATGAAAACAGGGGTACATACAACGGACTAAGCTATTTTGACTTAAGCTATATCGAATTTTTGGGCGCTTACGATAAGAAGTTGATCGAGGAGAGGCCCAATCTGGCGTACAGTTTAATTGAGACGGTTGTGAACGACGCTTATACGGAAGGATTCGCCCGGATTGCCATTCGGACAACGCAAATCGAGCAGGCTGCCGAGTACTTTGCCCGGCAGGGGCTGACAGTGAACGGGCCGGTTCCTCTCAGCCGCCGAAGACCGGATGGAAGTGTCGTGAGCTGGCGGTTGCTGTACATCGGCCATCCCGATCAGGAATTGCCGCTTCCCTTTATCATTCAATGGGATGAGAGCGATGAGGAGAGAAGAAGCGATCTGGCAGACAGAGGAGTCATCGCCCCGCATCCGGCTGGTGATCTTTCCTTATCCTTCGTCGCTTTTGCGGTAAAAGACGCGGAGAGCACGGCGGCCCATTGGGCGAAGTGGCTTGGGTTGAAACCGGGCGAAGCCTATGTGGATGAGTCTCTGCAGGCGAGGTGTCGATCGCTCTTGCTTCCTGGCGGAAACCTCGTGTTTGCAAGTCCCATCGGCAGTGGCGGAGCTGTATCCGACGTGCTTGCAGCACGCGGGGAACGGGCTTTTTTGGCGGGAATCGCAGGGAGCTCTGCCAAGGGAGATCAAAAGGTGCTGGGAGGCATCTATCGGTTCCTTGATTAGACAAGGGAAACATTTTTTTGCACATAATTCACACTATTTCGATATGAATAATGTATAATTAAGGAGTGGACAGTACATGAACAAATACACAGTCTTCGGACGTTGGACGGCGATTTGCCTGGCGCTAATGCTGGTGCTGGCGGGATGCGGCTCCGCGGGAAAACAGGCCGGCGGTTCGGCGGATACGAAAACGAGCGGTTCAACAGACCAGCAAACAGGCAGTGCAGACAAGAGCGGGAAGGTCATTCGGATCGGCTACCAGAAAGGGAATACGCTAAACATATTAAAAGAGAGCGGATTGCTGGAGAAAAGCCTGAAAGAACAGGGCTACCAGGTGGAATGGAAGGTATTTGCATCAGGGGGTCCGCTGCTTGAGGCACTGTTCTCCGGCAGTATCGACTACGGACATGCGGCGGATGGCCCAGGTATCTTCGCACAAGCAAGCAACAAGCCGCTGGTTTACGTCGGGGCGGACTTGCCCAACCCGGAAGGAGTAGGGGTCATGGTCCTCAAAGACTCCGGGTTGGGCAGCATCGCCGATCTGAAAGGCAAGAAAATCGCGGCGCTAAAAGGCGGCAATCACCACTATCTGGCGGTGCTGGCATTGGAAAAAGCGGGGTTGACCGCTGACGATGTCGAGTGGGTGTACGTGAAAGACGCCTCCCAAGGACGTGCGGTGTTTGAAACGAAGCAGGTAGACGCGCTCGCTTCCTGGGACCCGTTCTTTGCCGGAGTGGAAACCGACCTGCAGACGGTAAACCTGACGGAAGGCATTGACTATCAGTACCCCAACCGGACCTTTTACTTCGCCAATGTGAAGTTTGCCGAGGAACATCCGGAATTGGTGAAAGCCATTTTAGAAGCAACCCAAAAATCGGATGAATGGGCAAACGAAAATAAACCGGAAGTGATCAAGCTGCTCTCAGAGATGCTGGGCATCGATCAAAAGGTGATGACAAGAGCGATTGAACGCCGCCAGTACGGTGTGGAGAAAATCACTCCGGAAGTGATTCAAGCCCAACAGGTGCAGGCAGATGTCTTTTACCGCATCGGACTGATCCCGAAACAGGTGAATGTAGCGGAGATCATGCCGGTAGATGCGAAGTGGGCACCAGAATTGAACAAGTGACGGCAGGGGGAGAGGCGTAATGAAAACAAAAGTTGTGCAACAGGCATTGCCTTGGCTGCTTCCCCTTCTGCTCTTGGCAGGTTGGCAAGTCTGTTCTTCAATCGGACTCATTTCTACGCAGTTGTTTCCATCGCCGGCGACCGTACTGTTTTCGGCCTGGAATCTGATTCTGACGGGGGAGCTGGCGTATCATATTGAAGCGAGTCTAAGCCGGGCGTTTATTGGCGGGGTGATTGGCGGGGGCATCGGATTTATTCTGGGAATGCTGAACGGGTTGTCCAGAACGTCCTTTCGATTGACGGATACGACCGTTCAGATGATTCGCACCATTCCTCATCTCGCGCTCGTACCGCTCGTCATCATCTGGCTGGGCATTGATGAAGGCTCGAAGATTTTTCTGGTGGCCCTGGGTGTGATGTTTCCCGTTTACATCAATACCTTGCACGGCATTCGCACGGTGGATGCCGGCTATATCGAAATGGGGCGCATGTACGGGTTGAAGGGATATCAGTTGTTTAAGGAGATCCTGCTGCCGGGAGCGCTGCCATCGATCTTCGTGGGGATCCGCTATGCGCTGGGCGTCATGTGGCTGACGCTGATCATCGCGGAAACGATCGCCACAAATGAAGGGATCGGCTATTTGGCGACGAATGCGCGCGAATTCATGCAGACCGACATCATCATTATCAGCATCATTTTGTATGCCTTGCTTGGCAAACTGGCAGATTTGCTGGCGCATTGGGGAGAGCGCCGGGCACTCCGCTGGCATCCCAGCTATAACATTCAAAACTGAGGAGGAAGCAGGATGAGCGGCAGCGCACTGGAGAGCAGAAAAGAAGAAACGGGTAAATCCCGGGGGGTTCATATTCACGTAAACCATGTCGTCAAAACATTTGGCGAAAAAGAGGTATTGAAAGGCGTTGACTTGGCGATCGAGCCGGGGGAATTTGTCGCCATCGTAGGGAAGAGCGGGAGCGGGAAAAGTACGCTGCTGCGCCTGATCGCGGGACTGGATGAGCTAACCGGCGGACAATTGCTGTTTAACGGCGTGCCGGTAAAGGAATCACAGTCCAAGGCGACCATGATGTACCAAGATTCGCGGCTGCTGCCGTGGAAGAAGGTAATTGAAAATGTCGGCTTGGGTCTGAAGGGCAATTGGCGGGAAAAGGCAGAACAAGTATTGGAAGCGGTCGGCCTGCTGTCGTTTCAAAAAGAATGGCCCTCGACACTTTCAGGCGGGCAGAAGCAGCGCGTAGCACTCGCTCGAGCGCTGGTTCACGAGCCTTCACTGCTGCTGTTGGACGAACCGCTGAGCGCGCTGGACGCTTTAACGCGTCTGGAGATGCAAAATCTCATCGAAAAGATATGGCTCGACCTGGGCTTTACGGCTTTGCTTGTCACCCACGACGTCCGGGAGGCGGTGCGATTGGCAGACCGGATCATCTTAATCGAGAATGGACAGATTGCGCTGGACATTCCCAATCACGCGAAGCGGCCGCGGCAGTTCTCGGATATTTCGCTCGCCCTGCTGGAGAAAAACGTTGTGGAGCGGATCATTGGGGCTCCAGAGAGAGATTAGGACAAACCAAACGGGAGCCAAGGAGATCAATCCTTGGCTCCCGTTTGGTGTTTAGGTAAGTAAATTTCGAAAAGTTAATATTGACGAAATAGATTCATTTCTTGTAAACTTCTAGTTAATCATCTTGTATGGTACATGGTACATAAGTATGGTACATGGTACAAGATGGCAGAATCTGGATGGGGTGTTGTTATGGAGAAGTCGTTTCCTACGGAGTTGTCCATTGAGAGTATTCATACACAGGTGACCAACGCACTGCGGAAGTCGATTGTATCCGGGTATTTTCGTCCCGGGGAGAAGCTCTCGGAGACTTCGTTGGCGCAGTTGTTTGGCGTCAGCAGAACGCCGGTGCGCGAGGCGCTTAAGCAATTGCAACGGGAAGGGCTTGTCGAGGTCATCCCACGTGTCGGTACTTGTGTCACCAAACCTACGGAAAAAGAAATCAACGAGTTGTTTACAGTAAAGGAGGTGTTGGAGGGGTTGGCGGCCGCCTTATTGGCCCGACGCGGAGAAGTGCCGGAACTGGCCGAGCTGGCGGAAGCGACAAAAGATCTGGAAGACGCCGTGCAAAAGGAAAGTATCGATCTCTACGTGGACGCAAACGACCGTTTTCACAGCGCCATTATGAGGGGCTCCGACAATAAAAAGCTGCAGGATTTGTTTCAAATGTCCAGCAATCAGCTGCCGTACAGCCGGTACGTGTACCTGACGCTTTCACAGCCGCAGCGGCTGCAAAAATCCCTGGAGGAACACCGCCAGATTTTTCTGGCGATCAAATCCGGCGAGGATCAAAAGGCGGAGAGATTCATGCGGGAGCACGTCAGGGCAAGCGCCAGCAAGTTGCGGGAAGGGCTTGCCAAGAAGCTGATTGAGATGGGCTTTGCTGATAGAAGTGACAGGAATGTTCAAACATTTTTAAGAGAGCGATCGGAAAGGTGAGTGAATCAAAAATGAAGTTTGGATTGTTTGCCAACCTGGCGGGCCCTGGCCGTCACGAAGAATTCCATGAAGCGATCGACGAAGCAAGGGAGCAGGCGATCTTTTGCGATGCAGCCGGTTTTGATTCGATCTGGTACACGGAGCATCACTTCGGCCACGAAGGATACGAATTAATCCCCAACCCGATTTTGATGGGGGCGGATATCGCCGCGAGGACGAAACGGATTCGCATCGGACAGGCCGCCAACATCATCACGTTCTGGCACCCGCTGCGCCTCGCGGAAGACATCGCCCTCCTGGATCAGTTGAGTGGAGGACGGGTGGAAGTGGGCGTCGGACGCGGCCTCTACGGTCGTGAAGCGATGAACTTGAACCAGTTGGCCGACCCCAAGGATCAGGAGCAAAACAGAGCGCTGTTCGAAGAGACTTTTTCCATACTGAAGAAAGCGCTATCAGAACGGTTCTTCTCCCATCAGGGACGTTTCTACCAGTTCCCGGCTCCGGGCCTGAAGTGGAATCATCCGCTTAGTCCGCAAACGGAAGAGTACATGGATATGGAAAAAGGCGAGATCACCAAGATGTCGATCATGCCGCCGCCATACCAACGTCCGCTGCCGCCGCTCTGGCAGGTGATCGATACGCCCCGTTCGATCAAATGGGCCGCGCAGAATAGCGTAAAGGGAATTTTCTGGATGCCGACAGTCAAAGAACTGAAGGGGCGGTTCGAGCTGTACCGGCAAACCGCCGAAGAGGCCAGGGGTGTACCGGTTCAACTGGGTGAGGATCTTGCTCTTGTCCGCGACTGCTATATCGCCGAGACGATGGAAGAGGCCCGCCGTGACGCAGAGGAAGCCATCCTCCATACCTACCGCTGGATATGCCACTGGCGCGGTCTGGGCAATCTGCTCGATCCAGGCGAAGAGCTTCAACCGGGAACAGAGCTGAGCTTCGACTTCCTGCACCCGCGCAACCTCTTGGTCGGGACGCCGGACTACGTGGCAGAAAAGATTTTGGAATTGAAGGAAGAGTTGAATCTCCAAAACCTGTTGCTGTGGATGAATCACGGAAGCTTGCACCACAAAAAGATCATGCGCAGCCTGAAACTATTCTCCGAAGAAGTTATGCCGCGAATCAACAAATAATCGAACAAACGAATTGAGTACAGGGAGGATACGACATGTTGGACATTAGAAAGGTGTACACCGCTTACGAGGAACTGCGCAGCGAAGGAGGCCGCGAGGTGAATCCGCCGATTGCGATGGCAGCCGTGGCAGCGGTGATCACGAACCCCTGGGCAGGCAGAGGTTACGTGGAGAACCTGAAGCCGGAAATCGACGAGATCGCACCGAAACTGGGCGACCTGCTGGTTGAGTACCTGTATAAGCTGGTGGGTTCGGCAGACGAAGTCGAAGCATACGGAAAAGCAGCGAACGTCGGACTGAACGGGGAGTTGGAGCACGCCAACGCTCTGATCCATACATTGAAGTTCGGAAACAAGTTCCGGGATGCCGTCCAAGGGACAAGCATTCTGCCCTTTTCCAGCAGGCGTGCCGGAGCAGGGAGCATCGTAACGATCCCGATGGTTCACAAAACGGACGAATCCATGCGTTCCCACTACCTGACATTTGAATTCAACATTGGGGATGCGCCCCGTGAAGACGAAATGATTGTAGCCATCGGCGCTTCGACGGGAGGGCGACCGTTCCCGCGGATCGGCAACCGTCATCAGGATATGAAGGAAATGGGGCTTGTGTAGCATGCCGTTTGCCGGTGAAGGAAACAAGCTCACGTATTACGAGGAAGCAGGCAGCGGGTTTCCCCTTGTGCTGATTCACGGCGTCGGACTTGACCATACCATGTGGGGGCGGCAGGTGGACGAGCTGTCCCGGCACTACCGGGTGATCCGCTACGACATGCTGGGACACGGGCGATCGGCCAAGCCCGCAGGACCGTACTCACTGGCCCAGTTCGCAGATCAGCTGCAGATGTTGATCGACCGTCTGGACATCGCCAAAGCCCATGTTCTTGGCTTTTCGATGGGCGGACTCGTGGCTGAAGCCTTTGCGCTGAAGGAGCCGAACAAGCTGTCCGCGCTGGTCATCGCCAACTCGGTTGCCAAGCGGACGCCCGAGCAGCGAAAGGGAGTGCACTCCCGCGTGGAAGCAGTGAGGGTAAAAGGGCATACGGCCACGATCGACGCGGCCCTGGAACGCTGGTTTACACCGGCGTTTTGCAAAGATCACGCGGACGTAGTCGAAGCGGTCAGAAGACGCCTTGAGGAAAATGATCCGGCCGCATATCTGGCCGCGTACACGGTCTTTGCCAATGCAGATGAGGAACTGTTCGATGAACTGCCGCAGATCCCATGTCCGACTTTGATCGTCACCGGTGAAAAAGACAGCGGATCAACGCCGGATATGGCGAGGCTGCTGGGCGGGCAAATCAAGGATTCCCGCGTGGAAATCCTGACGGGCGCGAAACACATGATGCCTGTGGAACGGGCAGCCGAGTTTAACCGCATTCTGCTTTCGTTTTTGAAAAAACACGGATGACAAACAGGAGGCAGTATGGAAAACCAATTGAAACGATACCAAATGTACATCGGTGGTCAATGGGTAGACTCCGCTTCCGGTGAAACCTTTACCAGCTTCAATCCGGCTACCGGCGAGCCGTGGTGCACGGTTCCCAAAGGTACGGCAGAGGATGTGGACCGGGCTGTCCGGGCAGCCGGCAAAGCGTTTGAAGATTCTGCCTGGGCCAAGATGACCTACACCCAGCGCGGCAAGCTGCTGCGCCGCCTCGGCGATCTGATAGCCGAGCGGGCAGAGGAGCTGGCCGTGTACGAAACCTTGGACAACGGAAAACTCCTCCGCGAAATGCGCGGTCAGTTAAAGTACTTGCCGGAGTATTACCACTACTTTGCAGGATTGGCGGACAAGATTCACGGTGAAACGCTGCCCATTGACAAGCCGGACTTGTTCGTGTTCTCCACGCGGGAACCATTGGGCGTGGTCGCTGCGATCACGCCGTGGAACTCTCCGCTCTATTTGACGACGCTCAAACTGGCTCCGGCGCTTGCCGCCGGCAATACGATTGTGATCAAGCCTTCCGAGGTGACCTCCGCTTCCCTTTTGGAGCTGATGCGGCTGGTCGAGGAAGCCGGATTCCCGCCCGGTGTCGTCAACGTGGTGACCGGTTTTGGCGATCCGGTGGGAAGCGCGCTTACCTCTCATCCATGGGTGAATCGCATTGCCTTTACCGGTGGACCGGAGTCTGCCCGCCATGTGGTGCGGGGCTCTGCAGAGAATTTCGCCCGAGTCTCACTGGAGCTTGGCGGCAAGTCCCCTAACATCGTGTTCGAAGATGCCGATCCGTACAATGCCGCGATGGGGATCGTCGCCGGAATATTTGGGGCGGCGGGACAAAGCTGTGTCGCCGGTTCTCGGGCGTTTATCCACGCGGATGTGTACGACAAGGTGATGGAGCTGTTGGTTGGCAGAGCTTCGGGCATCAAGATCGGCGACCCCCTGGCCAGCGAAACGGAGATGGGGCCATTGGCCATTCCCGGGCAGCTGCAGCGCGTGGAAGAATATGTCCAGGCCGGATTGGATGAAGGCGCCAGGCTCGTGTTTGGCGGCAGACGCCCTGAAGGGCTGGGAAAAGGCTGGTACTATACCCCGACGATCTTTGAAGATGCAAGCAACCAAATGAAAATTGCCCAAGAAGAAATTTTTGGACCGGTCCTGACTGTTATCCCGTTTCGCAGTGAAGAAGAGGTGGTCAAGCTGGCCAATGAGAGCAAGTACGGGCTTGCGGCAGGGATATGGACCAGCCATGTAGGAAAAGCACATCGGGTAGCCAAAGCCATCCGGGCCGGCATCGTCTGGATCAACACATACCGCAGCATTTCGCCGATCGCGCCGATCGGAGGGGTGAAGTTCAGCGGTTACGGCAGGGAAGGCGGCTGGGAAGCCATCTACGAATACACACAAAGCAAGGTGGTTTGGGTCAATACCTCCACCGAACCGATGCCCGATCCGTTCATCATGAGATAGCAAAAATGTCTTACTAATCAGAAACAGGGGGGATTCTTATGGAAAAAAACAAAAAAATCGGCTTCTTGGCCAAGTTAGGGGCCGTTTCATTGGCGATGGCTTTGATCGCGGGATGCGGAAATTCCGGCAGTACCGGCAGTACCGGCAGTTCCTCTGCAGAGGGTGGAAAGACGTCCGCACAAAGCGGCGGGGGATCGGTTACCTTTGTCAGTTGGGGCGGGACGACCCAGGATGCCCAAATGAAGTACTGGGGCAAGCCTTTTGAAGAAAAGACGGGAATCAAGGTCGTGCAGGACGGTCCGACGGATTACGGCAAATTCAAGGCGATGGTTGAAAGCGGCGATGTCAAATGGGACGTCGTAGACGTGGAAGGCGACTTCGCGTATCAGGCAGCCAAGGACGGCCTGTTGGAACCGCTCGATTTCTCGGTGATTAACAAAGGCGACCTCGACCCCGACTTCGTGTTTGATTACGGCGTAGGGAGCTTTGCCTACTCGTTTGTAAACGCCTACAATACCAACAAAATCAAGGAAAAGCCGCAGGGGTGGAAGGATTTCTTCGATCAGACAGCATTCCCCGGCGATCGTACGGTCTACAAGTGGCCGACCGTCGGCGTGCTTGAAATGGCGCTGCTCGCAGACGGCGTTGAACCGTCCAAGCTGTATCCGCTCGATCTCGACCGAGCGTTCCGCAAGCTGGATGAGCTGAAGCCGTCCATCAAGTGGTGGCAAACGGGGGCGCAGTCCCAACAGCTGATGGCCAATGGCGAGGCAAGCATGGGTTATGTATGGAACGGTCGGATGTATTCGCTGATAAACGACGGGGCACCTGTCGAGATCGATTGGACGCAAAACATTCGGACTGGTGATTACCTGGTTGTTCCCAAAGGAGCCAAAAACAAGGAAGCAGCCATGAAGTTTATCGCCCAAGCAGTTAGTGTCGAAGCACAGGCGGGATTTGCCAATGAAACATCCTACGAACCGATTAACGTGAAATCGATGGGTCTGATCGACAGCAAGCTCTTCCCGTACCTGCCCTCTCAGCACAAAGAGACGCAAGTGCTCCTGGACGTGGCTTACTGGGCGGAAAACAAAGACAAAGTGATCCAACAGTGGAACGCCTGGCTGTTGAAGTGAACAAACCATCGTGGGAACATCGTCGGCGGCGCTCGTCATACGGATGGCAGCGCCAGGCCGCCCTCAGCAGAAAGTGTCTCGGTACCTAAGACCTGAGGAGGACTGCAATGAGTATGCAAACAGTAAGCAGGAAGCGGATTCGCCTGGGAGCAACGCGTTCAAACAAGGTGCTGCTCATCATTCCGGCTGTCGGATTGCTTGCCTTATTCTTTATCTATCCGATTGTCACCATCCTGTTGCGAAGTTTTAGCGACCCGAAGTGGGGTCTGCAGAATTACGCCGCATTCTTTCGTGAATCGGCGTACCTCGGCGCACTGGCCAACACGTTTAAAATTGCCGTTACCGTCACAGTCATCACGCTGGTGCTGGGTTATCTGGTCGCCTACGCGATGACGACGGTAGGGCCGAAAATGAAAAAGTTCATCCTTATCGCCGTGTTAATACCGTTTTGGACCAGTTTGCTGGTGCGAACCTACGCCTGGATGGTTCTGCTGCAGAGCGAAGGCATCATCAATCGTTCCCTCCTGTATCTCGGCATTATCCACGAGCCGCTGCAATTGATTCACAATTTTACGGGCGTCATTATCGGAATGGTATACACCATGCTGCCGTTTATGATTTTGCCGATCTATGCGACGATGACCAGCATTGATCAGGGCTTGATGCGAGCGGGAGCGAATTTGGGAGCGCCGCCGGCTGTCGTGTTCACGCGGATTTTCATGCCGCTGACGCTTCCCGGAGTAGGAGCCGGCTCGATCATGGTCTTTGTCATGACGATCGGTTATTACATTACACCGGCACTGCTTGGCGGTTCCAAGGATACCATGATCGGTCAGTTCATTGCAGAGCAAATCCAATCTCTCCTGAACTGGGGCATGGGCGCAACCGCGGCCGTGGTACTGGTCACAGCGACGATGATTTTCTTTGTCTTCTATCTAAAAATCACCAGTTTGGAGAGGAGAGCTTCATGAAAAAGGGAGAAATCGCGTTGACCACGATCCAAGCAAATGCCAATGAGCGTCCCCGGACTCGCCGCTCCGTGAGTCGGGTAAAAGCGGGCCGCATCTTGCTCTACTTCGCTGTCGGTCTCATCGTGCTGTTTCTGCTGCTGCCGATCGTCATCATTCCCTTGCTGTCCTTCGGCTCCTCGCCGTGGCTTCAGTTCCCGCCTCCGTCGTGGACGCTCAAATGGTATGGGGAACTGTTCAACTCTCCGGACTGGTGGGGACCGATTATGAACAGTGTGAAGGTTGGCATTTCCGTCGTCGTCCTTTCACAGCTGATCGGCGTTCCCGTCAGTTACGCATTGGTGAGAGGAAAATTTCCGGGAAGGGACTTTTTAAACGGTCTATTGCTGATGCCGATGATCATGCCCTACATCATCTATGCGATTGCGGTATACAGCTTGTTTCTCAAGCTTGGAATGAACGGAACGCTGATTGGACTGATCATTACTCATACCGTCCTGGCCCTGCCCTACGTCGTGATCAATGTCTCCAATGCATTTCGGGCGATGAGTCCGGCTGTGGAATACGCGGCGGCCAGCTGCGGTGCGGGGCCGTGGCAGACGTTTCGCTATGTGGTGCTGCCGCTCATTCGGCCCGGGGTGACTTCGGGTGCCGTATTCGCGTTTGCGATCTCATGGGATGAAGTGATAACGTCGATGTTCGTGACAGACCCGCAAACGATAACGCTCCCCGTCAAGATCTGGACGACCCTGCGGCTGGATCTGTCACCTGTAATCGCCGCACTCTCTACCATTATGATCGCACTCTCTACCATCATGCTGGTAGTCACAACGTCCAAGGGCTCCGCAGACGTGTTCGGCAGTCCTTCCGGCAAACGGGAGTAGAAAGGAGAAGCGCATGATGACAAGACAACAAACGGAAGAAAATTACTTGCATATCGCAAATCTTCGCAAGGAGTATAAAGACTTCCTGGCAGTGGACGACGTTTCACTGAAGATAAACCGAGGGGAATTCATGACGCTGCTGGGTTCCAGCGGGTCGGGCAAATCGACGACATTGCTGGCGATTGCCGGATTTTTGGAGCCGACGTCAGGCGATATCTTGCAATCCGGGCAAACCATTCTCGACAAACCGCCCCATCAGCGGAATATCGGGATGGTGTTCCAACAGTATTCGCTGTTTCCGCACATGTCCATCGCCGACAACATCGCATTTCCCCTGAAGATGCGCAAGCTGGAGAAAAGCGAAATCCAGCGCAGGGTCAGCGACATGCTGAAGCTGATCGAGCTGGACGGGTTCGGACAGCGCAGGCCGCAGGAGTTGTCCGGCGGTCAACAGCAGCGGGTGGCTCTGGCGCGGGCACTGGTGTTTCAGCCCAATATCCTGTTGATGGACGAGCCGCTTGCCGCACTGGACAAGAAGCTGCGGGAAACGATGCAGCTGGAGATACGGCGCCTGCACAGCCAACTGGGATTGACGATCATTTACGTCACCCACGATCAGGAGGAGGCGCTGAAGATGAGCGATCGGATCGCCATCTTCAACAAAGGACGGATCGAACAATTGGGCACGCCGCTCGATCTGTACGATCATCCCCGCACTCGTTTCGTCGCGGAATTCCTCGGCGATTCCAACTTGTTTCCGGGCAGGGTGGCGGATCGGTCCGACCAGCAGACAGTGGTCACGGATGCGAGCGGCCAGACTTTGCTCGCATCGGCGAAACGAGACTGTACAAAAGGTGACGAGGTAGTCCTGATGGTCCGGCCGGAAAAGGTAGATATTGAGACGAACAGAGACAAGCTGACCTCCCCCAACTTCGTGGAGGCAAAAGTCATAGAGACCGTTTTCCTCGGCGACAATTACAAGTACAAGCTGACATCGCCGGCCAACCAAACCATTACGGTAAAAAAGCAGATCCACATGGTCGGAGAGCGGATGCTGTCCGTTGGCGACCAGGTATACGTCACCTGGGATCCGGAAAACGCAATTGTTTTGGCCTCCTAGCTGGACAACCTGCAACGGCCGAAGGAACAGCATCAAACAAATCGAGGTGAAAACAGATGAAGTTGTTGGGAATTTCCGGTACAATCGCCGGTTCCAAAACGGGGATTGTGGTACAAAAAGTATTGGAAGAGGTAAGGGCCAACTTCCCTGAGGCAGAGGTGGAGTACCTGGACCTAAAGCAGTACGACGTGCAGTTTTGCGACGGCCGCGACCCGTCCAAGTACGAGGGAGATACAAAGCGGGTCATTGACATTGTATCCTCGGCTGATTTTTACCTGATCGGCACCCCGGTCTTCCAGGGATCGCTCAGTGGAGCGCTGAAAAACTTGTTCGACTTGGTGCCGGTCTCCGCATTCCGCCACAAGGTGATGGGATTCATCGCGACAGGAGGCACCTATCAGCACTACCTGGTGATTGAAAACCAACTGAAGCCGATTGCGGGATACTTCCGCGCCTTCGTCGCACCGGGATCCGTGTACGCCCACAACGATCACTTCCAGAACAATCAGATTGTCGATGAGGATGTACTGGAGCGGATTCGGGGACTGGCCCGCGAATTGGTGATGATGCAAAAAGGATTGAAGCAGGGCTAGTCGAAAGATCTGGATGCTGGGTATGGAGGGTTGTGCATGAAAACCGTGGAGATCCGTCGCAATATACTTGGCACGATCAAGGGAACCGTCACCAGGGGACGACAGGTTGCCAGGAAACTGGGATTTCCCACAGCCAATCTCCAGGTGGAAGCGATCGAGGGCGAGTTTCGGCTGGGGGTGTACGGAGTCACGGCCCGGTATCAAGGCAATCAATACGAAGGGGTCATGAACGCCGGCATCCGTCCCACCTTCACAGAGCTGCAGCCCGTTGTGCACTATGAAGTACACTTGTTGAACTTTGACCAATCGATTTACGGTGCCAGGCTGGAAGTGGATGTTTGCTTCTTTGTGCGCGATGAGATGAAATTTCCCCGCGTAGACCAGTTGACGCGGCAAATCGCAAAAGATGTGCAAAACGTACAGAAGCGCTTTGAACTGCTGAACTCGGCAGAGGTCGAAGTGCATTTGACGGATTTTGCCTTTGGCAAACTGTGTGAAGATGTCTACGGCATCAACCGGGGCGTCTACAACACGATTGAGACATCGCTTTACGCCAGAGGGTTGACGCATATCATGAAGCGGAGGAAGGCCGTCCTCTCATTTCTCGAATACCTGACATTCCAGAAGGGCGTAAAAAGGACGTCGCAGATCAAATTTGGGAATGGCGGGTTGACAGCCAATTTACAGGAGTTTTGCCAGTCCCATCTAGGAGAATGGTAGACCATGGGATAAAGCATTCGCTGGAGGAGGGAGGAAGATGGCGTACTATGCGGCCGTCCTGCACATGCTTGACCCGGTAAAAAATCAGGAGGTCCGCTCCCGGCACATCGAGTATCTGGAGCAGCTGCAGCGAGCGGGGAAAGTATGGGGAAGAGGACCGTTTGCCGACGGTTCGGGCGGTTTGGTAGTGTATATTGCCGACAGTTGGGAAGAAGCGCAGCAGTTGGCAAAAAGCGATCCGCATGTGCGGGAAGGATCCCGGCGGCTTGAGCTGCGTGAGTGGCAGGCGATTTTTTAATAGGAAAGCTCCTTGTCTCAGAAGGGATAAGGAGCTTTTGCTATTTTTAGCAGACGTGTCATTTTAGACTTTTTTTAGAATTGGTTTAGAGGCAGTTTAGGGCTGCGGGCTACGATGAATAACAGAAAGCTTTCCGGCAGGTGAAGGCTTTCCGATTCAATCCATAACGTGTAACGGAGGGATTCACGATGAAAAAGAAGTGGTTGGCGATGGGGACTGGCATCGGGGTCGGGGCCGTCATGCTGCTGGCCAGCGGCTTTACCGCGGCTGCGGGAAGCTCGGGGTATGACGTCTACAAAGCCGCCTTGAAAAACAACCTGGCCGTATCCAGCATCACCGGCAATCTGCATGTCACCGTCACTGACAACGACGCGGAATTGCTGCAGGTCCAATCCAACGTCAAGGCGGATTTTAACCGGCATGACGCGAGTGCAGCCATCCAGGCGGACAGCAGCGCTGGCGGCACGAAGGCTGTACATGTCTACCGGCAGGAAGACAAGACGATTGTCAAACCATCAGACAGCGACGTGTACCGGGTGATGGAGCCGGCAGGGGGAAAATGGCAAAACCATAGCGGAAAACCGGCGCTGACAGGCGATGCGGAAAACGTAATCGACGCCTTGGTCGGACATCTGCGGGACCAAGTCACCTTGGAAGACGGCGCGAACGGCGGCAAACTCGTCTCCCTTCATCTGAGCGGTGAACAAGTGCCGGTTGCTGTCAACGCATTAGGCTCCTTCATCATCAAAAAAGCGTCCAGCATGGAACACGGCAACGGCCAGTGGGACGGCGAGCACGGTCAAAACCCAGCTCCGTCCATCGATTTAAAGCCGAACCTTCCGAAGCTGACAGATGAGATCAGCGTGCAGGAGATTGACCTCGACGCCGCCATCAATCGAGACAATTACATCGAGCATGAGACGGCGAAGATTGTGATCGTCGGTAAAGATGAAGCCGGGAAAAAACATGAAGTCGCCGTTAACCTGGCCGTCGACTTGACCGATCTGAACCGGACTGTTCCAGACCATGTCGACTTAAGCGGCAAGGAAGTCGAAACCGTTCCGGTCGACTCGATGAGGCATCGCAGCTGGCACTAACCTATCACGGGCGGATAGTATTCGGAGATGCTGCTGTCCGCCCGGCCATATCACAGGGGAGGGAGCGGTGAGATGGAAGCCGTACTGCAAGTGCGAGAGCTGACGAAACAGTATAAAAACGGCCGGGGCGTTAAGCAGGTCAGCTTCGACGTCCGCAGAGGGGAGATTTTTGGTTTATTCGGTCCGAACGGGGCGGGAAAGACGACCGTACTGAAGATTATCACAGGACTGTGCGCTGCGGATGAAGGAAGTGTCACACTGTTTGGCTGCAGGATCGACGAGCATTTCGAAAAAGCGATGAAACGCGTAGGCTGCATCATCGAAACAGCAGAAGCCTACGAATATCTGAGTGCCTGCGACAATCTAAAGCTGGCGGCCCGATTTTACCCGGAGCTGCCAAAAACCAGGATCGAGGAAGCGCTGGAATGGGTAGGGTTACGTCCGTACCGGCATGAGAAGGTGGGCAGGTATTCACTCGGCATGAAGCAGAGGCTGGCGCTGGCCAGGGCCCTGTTGATCGAACCGGAGCTGGTCATTTTAGATGAACCGACCAACGGCCTGGACATAGAGGGGATGGTCGACGTGCGAAATCTAATCCTTCGCCTATCCCGGGAACAGGGCACGACATTTCTCATCTCCAGCCACATGATCCATGAAATGGAACAGATCTGCACTCGGATCGGCATCCTGTACGAAGGTAAACTGATCCGACAGGGAGAGGTCCCAAAGGTATTGGACGGACAGCCGACGCTGGAGCAGGCTTACATGTCGGCCATTCAAACCGCCAAGGAGACGGGTGCTCATGCATAGCTTATACGCAAACGTGCTGAACGAGACGCATAAACTATTTCGCCAAAAAAGGACGAAGCTGGCACTGCTGCTGACCGTGCTGGCGCCGGTGTTGTCGGCCGTACTGCTTGACAGCTTTCACAGCAATACGGGGATTTTCTTCGGCCGGGATTTTACGCTGCTGATGCTCGGATTATTTTCAACCGTGTTTTTGCCGCTGTTCTTGTTTATGACAGCAGCCGATTCATTCGCCGGTGAAGTGGCCGCGCGTACGCTGAAGAACGTCCTGGTGCAGCCGATTGCCAGATCTAAAATATTCGCATCGAAAGTGATCGCGATCACGGTATTTACGGCTGCCCTGCTCGCTATCGTCTGGCTGGTTTCCTTACTGGCAGGCCTCGTTTTTGTCGGCGGGATTACTTGGCGCGGATTGGCGGACAGCTTGACGGCTTATCCGGCTGCCTTTGTCTCCATGACAGCGGTCGGAATGGCGGCGGTATTCGTCGCGCAGTGGTTCCGCAGCGGCGTCGGCGCGTTTGCTCTATGTGTGTTCCTTTATATCGCGGCAAAGCTGCTGCCTTTTATTTTCCCGCAAATGGCGGCGTGGTCTATCTTCTCTTACACGGATTGGCACATGCTGTGGATCGGGAACGCTGCATCGTTTGGCAGGCTGTTCAATGCCTTCGTATTCCTGCTGTCAAGTTGTATAATTACCTATACGGCAGGCTGGTACCTGTTCGAGAAAAAGCAAATCTAACGAAACGGGAGATAGGTCTATGTCCATCAGGACGAAATTGCTGCTTTCCTACATCGGCATGATTTTGATTCCATTGGTGTTGTTCGGAATGTCCGTTTTGCTCTTGATCGCTGTTTTTTTCCAGGACATCCAGGGTGCAGCCGGGGTTTCCCCGGGCGAAGAGGGGAGGAAGTGGACTCCCGCTTTGATTCGGGATACGTTTGCCAAGCGGGACGATCTGTTATACGGATTCAAATTCGTCGCGCAGTACGATCCTGGCCGGCTGACAGATCGCGACTTTTTAAGCGGCATAGACGACCAGCTGATGAGTATGAAGGCAGGGATGATTGTTGTGAGGCAGGACGGGATCTTGTACGTATCCCCGTTATTGGACGACACCGCCGACTTGCTCGGCAAACTGCGCCATGTAGAGACGGGCCCCGGCCGCTTCGGTTCGCACCTGACGGGCAACGGCCGGTTTTTTGCCGTCGAGAAGCAGGAATTCACTTTTCCGGACCATACTCCCGGTACGCTGTACATGTTGTGGGACACAAGTGAGATGGCCCAGTTTTTTCGCAGGTTCTTCCCCTTGGTGATCCTCTCATTGCTGATCGTGCTGGGGCTGACCAATGGACTGATGACGTTCTTGGTTTCCCGCAGCATCATTAAGCCCCTGTTCGTGCTGAAACGCGCGGCAGAGCAGATCAAGGACGGCAATCTCGATCACGAGGTGAAGCTGAAGCGAACAGATGAGATCGGCGAGCTGAGTCAGGCCTTTGAAGAGATGAGGTGCCGGCTGCGGGACTCGATTCGCCTGCAATTGCAGTATGAGGAAAATCGCAAAGAGCTGTTGTCGAACATCTCGCACGACCTGAAAACGCCGATTACCGCAATCAAAGGATGTGTCGAGGGCATGAGCGACGGTGTAGCTAATACGCCGGAAAAGCGGGAGAAATACATCGAGATGATTGCGAAAAAGGCGGAGGAGATGGACCGCCAAATCGATGAGCTGTTCTTATTTTCCAAGCTCGACTTAAAGAGCCTGCCGTTTCACTTTGAGCGGCTGGACATTACGGCTTATCTTCGCGACTGCGCCTGGGAGCTGCGCCACGATCCGCAAAAGCAGGGCGTTGCAATCTCGTTTGAGTACGGTGGCAATCGACCGGTATACGTCATCGCCGACCGCGAGAAGCTTGATCGGGTCATCAGCAACATCATCGAGAACAGCATGAAATACATGAAGAAAGAAGAAAAAGAAATTCACATTGCATTGTTCCCGAAGGAGACGGAAGTGATCGTCAGTATTCGGGACAACGGACCGGGTATCGAAAGCGCGGCGCTGCCGTACATTTTTGACCGGTTTTATCGGGCGGAACAATCGCGAAACAAGAGCACGGGCGGCAGCGGGCTCGGCCTGGCGATCGTAAAGCAAATCGTCGAGGAACACGGCGGCAGAGTCTGGGCGGAAAGCGCGGCAGGAAAAGGAACAGTGATTTCTTTTACTCTGCCGAAACAAACTGGTCAAGCGGGGAATGGACATGAAACGGATCCTGATCATTGAGGACGATAACGTCATAGCGGAAGTGGAGAAGGATTACCTGGAAGCGAGCGGCTTTCAGACGGATGTCGCCCACAGCGGTGACGTCGGCCTGCAGATGGCATTAAACGGCTGTTACGATCTGATCATCCTCGACCTGATGCTTCCGCAGACGGACGGATTTGAAATTTGCCGCCAGGTTCGCAAGGCGAGCAACGTACCGATCCTGATGGTGTCCGCCAAGAAGGAAGATGTAGACAAAATTCGCGGGCTGGGACTGGGCGCCGATGATTACGTGATCAAACCGTTCAGCCTGGGTGAACTGGTGGCCCGGGTCAAGGCGCATCTCGCCCGTTACGAACGATTGGTCGGCAGCGGAGAAACGAAAAAAGAAGAGATTCGCATCAGGGGGATTCGCATTGATGTGCCGGCCAGACGAGTATTCGTCAATGAAACCGAAGTGACGTTCACGTCCAAGGAGTACGACCTGCTGCTTTTTTTGGTGAAGCATCCAGGCAGAGTATTCACGAAGGATGAGCTTTTCGAGCGGATTTGGGGCCTGGATTCGCTTGGCGACATCGCTACGGTCACCGTCCATATCAGCAAGCTGCGCGAGAAAATCGAGCTGAATCCGTCCAAGCCGCAATACATCGAAACCATCTGGGGCGTAGGCTACCGGTTTAACATGTAGTCTTAGCGTACATGGCCGCCGGGCATTTTTTCGGAAACGGGGCGGAAAGGAAGATGGATTTTGTATAGGGTCACGATGAAGCAGAGAAGATTCCTGTTGTTTTTGCATCTGTTTTTTTCCTCGATCATGCTTGGCGGCGCCGTCCTGTTTGTAGTCATGAGCATTCGAGCAGCCGTTACGGATGATGAGCAGGTGCTGAAGGCATGCTATACCGTTATGCATATTTTGGCCACGACGAGCGTCAGGGCCTCTACGATCGGGGCCACGGTTACCGGGATCCTTCTGTCCGTGTTGACTCATTGGGGGTTGTTCCGGTTTTATTGGATCATCGCCAAGGAGGTATTGACGCTCGTTACAATTGGCATCGGGATCGTCGGCATGTACTTTTGGACGCTGGGGGCCTTTTCGGTGACGGCGGCGGAAGGGATGGCTGCTTTGCACAGCCCGGTCTTTATCGCAAACATCCAGCAGCTTTATGCCGGGATTGCGCTGCAAGTGGCATCCCTGGTCGCGATCTTCCTGCTGTCGGTCTTCAAACCGTGGGGACAACGGAAGCAAAAAATCGTTCACAATACGTACATGACATAGAAAAAGGATGGGACTACTTTCCCATCCTTTTGCGCTTATAGACGTTGATTAATATTTTTTCAGTACAATGACCGCGTTGTGGCCGCCGAACCCGAAAGAGTTGGACAGACCAATTTGCAGCTCTGCTTCTCTGGCGCGGTTGGGGACGTAGTCGAGATCGCACTCCGGGTCGGGATGCTCCAGGTTGATCGTAGGCGGAATCACGCCATCCTGCAGCGTCTTGGTCAGGGCTACGGCCTCCACTCCGCCTGCTGCCCCCAGCATATGGCCAAACATCGATTTGTTGGCGCTGACCGGGAGCCGGTAAGCGTAATCGCCAAACAGCTTTTTAATCGCCATGGTCTCCGAGCGGTCCCCGATCGGGGTACTGGTCGCATGGGCGTTGATGTAATCGACGTCTTCCGGTGAAATTCCGGCGTCGTCGAGGGCTGCTTTCATCGCCCGGTATGCCCCCAGACCTTCCGGATCGGTCGCAACCATGTGGTAGGCGTCGGAGGAAGCACCGTAGCCGATGACTTCCGCGTAGATGCGGGCTCCCCGCTGCAGTGCGTGTTCCAGCGATTCCAGAACGAGCACACCGGCGCCTTCAGCCGCCACGAAGCCGTCGCGCTGGGCATCGAACGGGCGGCTGGCGCGCTCCGGCTCGTCATTGCGAGTAGAGAGTGCTGTCGCGTTGCCAAACCCGGCGATTGCCAAGTCCGTCACTGTCGCTTCCGTGCCTCCGGCGACGACGATATCAGCGCCGCCGCGCTGGATCAGCTTGAATGCCTCGCCAATCGCGTTATTGCCGGTAGCGCAGGCCGTGACAGGGGCCAATGTCGGTCCCTTAATGCCAAACAGAATGCTTACCTGGGCGGCCGCCATGTTGGGGATCATGACCGGAACCATCGTGGGACTTACACGGCCGGGGCCGCGGGAGAGCAAAGTACGGTAGTTCTCCAATAATGTTTGGATCCCGCCGATCCCGGAGCCGATGTAGACTCCTGCCCGCTCTGCATTTTTTTCATCTATCTGCAGGGCGGCATCTTCGAGGGCCTGCTTGGCCGCAGCGACGGCAAATTGGCAAAACCGGTCCATCCTGCGGGCCTCGCGGCGGTCGATGTAAGCTTCCGGCTGAAAGTCCCGGACCACCCCGGCAAATTTGGTTTTATAGTCAGTGGTATCGAAGGTGTCAATCGCAGTAATTCCCGATTTTCCGGCAACGAGGTTTTCCCAGAAGCTATCCACGTCATTCCCGATCGGGGTGATTACTCCGAGTCCAGTTATTACGACACGTGACATCTGTTTCCCCTCCATGATCAAAATATACATTATCATGTCACAGAGATTATCATATTACAAGTTGTTGTCTATCATAGTATAATTAATAACAGAATAGGTCTGTGTCCAAGATTGAGGTGAACGGGATTGAACAACGATGTACGTCTTTTGGCACTGTCCGAGTTTTTAAAAACACACCGGGCAAAATTGAAACCGAACGAAGTGGGGCTGCCGGCAGGCGGGAGAAGGCGCACGCCCGGGCTTCGCAGGGAAGAGGTAGCCCAGCTCTCCGGCGTCAGCACAACCTGGTACACATGGCTTGAACAGGGACGGGATATCAGCGTGTCTCCGCAGGTTTTGGACCAGATCGCGCATACACTGCAGTTGAATGAGGATGAGCGGAAATACCTGTTCATGCTTGCGCACGGCCAAACGGCGTCCTCGGCTGCAGCGGAAAGCCCACCGGTGATGAGCGCCGCTACCAATTTGATTCTCAGCGAGTTCCGGCATTTTCCGACGATGGTCTCGGACCGGCGCTGCAATATCGTCGGTTGGAATGAAGCGGCGGCACGGGTGTTCATGGATTTTTCGCTGGTGCCGACGGATGAGCGAAACATTATCTGGATCCTGTTTACCAGGAAGGAATTTAAAGCGCTGGCCGTTAACTGGAGCGATTTTGTCCGCGGCTTTCTGGCGATTTTCCGTTCCTATTACGGGCAGTATGTGGGCGATCCCTGGTATAATGAATTTATTGTGAAGATGGGCAAAGCAAATCCCGAGTTTCGAAATTTCTGGAATCACAACGATGTCAGCTCGGCGCCGGAGGTATTCATCGAGTTTCGGCATGCCAAGGCGGGAAAAATGCTGTTTGACCTGACGTCGCTGCTGATTCAGGGACACAACGATTTACGTTTAAGCGTGTACACGCCCTCTGCCGGTTCGGATACCGAAGAAAAAATGAGGCAGTTGATGCGCAAGCACGATTAGAGGAGGCTGGATGTGTGGAGCAGAGAGTTGTCGGCCAGACGAAGTCGGTAGGGTTTCAAGTCGGCGTAAGAAGGACACTGCCTGTATCGCAGGAGAGGGCCTGGGAACTGGTCACCTCGGCTCAGGGGTTGCAGCTATGGCTCGGAGAAGCCACTGACATCAGCCTTCGTCCAGGACAAAGATACGAAACCAAAACTGGCGAGAGCGGCGAAATCCGGATCGTAAAACCGCTGCAGCAGCTTCGCCTTACCTGGCAGAAGCCAGATTGGCAGAGAGCGTCAACGGTACAGGTAAGGATTCTCCCAAAAGCAGGTGGGAAGACAACGATTAGTTTTCATCAAGAACATCTTGTGGACAAGCATGTACGGGAAGAGATGAAGGCACGTTGGGAGGCTGTGCTGGAGGAGATGGGCAAGAGGGTTATATAATCATGAGGCAACAACCACCCGGTATCTCTGTTTTATGGAGATAGGGTGGTTTTTTCGTCCTGATGTAACATATACAGACTTGATCCGTTGTAACCAGTGAAGGGGGAAGAAATGGAGAAAGAGACGTTCTCTGAACTGTTTCACAAATATCATTTTCCCCTCTACAAATATCTGCTGGGAATGTGCAGGTCGAGGGAGACGGCAGTAGGACGAAGCGTTGTCGGAAGTATCCTGCTGCTTTTCCTGCTGTACATTGCTTATATGATTTCTGTACAGATTTTGTACACGACGAGGTTCCGCATGACCTGCTTGGCAAACCAGATCGCGGCACGCCTGATCATAACGATGGGCTCTGGAATCAATTGAAACAAATCGGCGACGGGTATGTAGCACAGATGGCGTTTTCGAAGCCGGAGGGAAGCAGTGGAATTCTGATTTGAATACCTCTGCACGACTACAAGAAGCTGTCGGTCAAATGATGAAAGATATCGTATGGATGCAGGAAAACGGCAGCTACACCGAAAAGGAAATTGATGCCTTAAGAGTCCAATACCTGCAAACAATCCGCTCAAGGTGTACGGTGCAGTCGTCACCTGCCCGAATTGGAGAAGCTTCAACAAGAGAATGATTTTCACGACTTCCAGTTGGGGGATATAGAGGTATGGAACTGGGAGCGGGACAGAACAAGCGATGCCAAGTGAACATTGCCTTCTTAGGGAATTGAAATGTGCTACGATTATGTTACAATGAGTATAAATGTCTTCCCTATAGTTAAGACATCAGAAAACAGCGTATACTAGAAAAACCGGAGCGCAGCAACGCTCCGGCCTTGTACAATAGTCGTTCCCCATGGGGGGCGGCTCTTAAAAGGTCATGGAAGCAGATCACTAGCTGGGTAAGCTCAAGGGTGATCTACTTCTTTTTATGGAAGGACAGTATAGCTACAATCAATAGCCCGAATGTGAGCATTAAAATCTTATCAAGACTTTTTTTAAAAGACCTCTATATTATTAACTAGCGAATCTATAACTACATGTATTGATAGATCCGAGTGTAGCTTTGTAAATTATCAAGACCTAAATTATAAAAATCCTTAAAAATAAAGAAGAGCATATATGAGTCATGTATAAATATGTGCCCTTCTTTTATTCCATTAAAGCGCCCGATTGCGGTATAGTCAGATTGGGATAAAATAGACTTTATGTTTATTCAATTAAAAATTTGTTTGTAAGGGTTTATTTTATATACTCTCATAAATTTCTATAAGTGAACCGGCAGGATCCCTAAAATGAGCTACCTTGATTCCCCAATCCTTTTGACTAGTCGGTTTAGTAATAAACTCCACTTTACTTTTTAATTTTTGATATGTTTCCTCCACGCTTTTTACTTTAAAGATTAAAGCTGTTCTATCAGCCTTTGCAATATCTTTAGAATACTTTTCGCCAATAGCTTGAGCCATCTGTTTACGGTCAAAAACGCCTAAAGTAGCACCATTAAATTTGAATTCAGCATAATTAGAGTTTTCATCTCCCCAAATGACCTCAAATTCTAATACATCGCTATAAAACAGAAAACATTCTTTGTAATTGTCTACAAGTAACCGAATGTGAGTAAATTCCATTAAAAATACCTCCTCTTGTGGTCTACTTTTATTCATACCAAGCCTTTATTGGTCTATTTTTAGGAAAACCAACTTTGTCACGATAAGCCTTTCGATCTTCTGTAAAATCAAACCACTGTTTACTACTATCAAGATTGTTAGAAAAGTTGATTACACAACGAATTTGGTCTTCAACACAACTGTCAATCCACACACCTGATTTTTTTTCTAATTCATCAAAAAGTTCACCAGCATCCTTCGCCTTGATTTCTGATAACGAAAAAATGTTCAACTTAAAAACAAGCCTCTCAGCTAATTTAGGACCAATTGAAGGGACACTTTGAAAATCTGCTAACCCTTTCAATATTTTGGCTCTTTCAACAGAAACATCTAACATCTGAACTATTTGCTCTTTACTAAAAGTATGTATTTCACTTATTTTTACCTTAGCCTTTCTAAGTTTAGATTTCTCGCAGTCCGTTAAAGGCAATTTAGTACCCGAACTCAAA
This sequence comes from Brevibacillus sp. B_LB10_24, assembly GCF_046036945.1. Taxonomy (NCBI): domain Bacteria; kingdom Bacillati; phylum Bacillota; class Bacilli; order Caryophanales; family Paenibacillaceae; genus Brevibacillus; species Brevibacillus sp. B_LB10_24. The sequence goes on from NZ_JBJQOQ010000004.1 coordinate 43,179, forward strand.
AATAACACCTCTTTTCACCAAAAGATTTATTCAATTAAATGGCCCGTTTGCGGAACTGTCGCAATCCTGCTCGTTAACTTAATTGTATCAAACTTTTTTGTGAATCATCAGACTCTATTCCAAATAATCAATCCTTATTTCAAAGTTCCACACGCTTTTTGTTTTATAAACACCTTATTATAATGAAACAGCGCTATTTAGATTTTGTCATAAATATTATTGAGATATTTTTGAAGCTGCGATTTTAGCTCTTCGTTTTCCTTTTTTAATTGCTCATTCTTGTTTTTCAAAGAAGCAATAATAACATCTTTTGATGAGTCAGTGGTTCTTCTTTTCAATTGTTCGGTTGATTTAAGCCCAGTTTGTTGATTTCGTAGATGTTCAATCCTATCCCTTAATTCAGGATGATTATATAAAAATCTCTTCGAAACGCCAGATTTGTTAGAGATATTATTGAAATTTATCATTTCTTGCCCTTTTATCAAATCCTTAATAACCTGCTCAACTTTCTGATAAGCTTCTTCAGATTTTTTTCTTGCATACCTTGAAATTCCTTCAGTATTAGGATTATTATTCATTGGTTCATCCCTTCCTTGTTAAGCGCATCTTCTCTCTTCTCCTTTGATATACCGTAAATCCCTTCACCATTCTTTAATCCGTCAATAATTTGTTTATATCGTTTTAATTTTCCCGAAATAAGTTCTATTTGTCACTTATACGATCTTGTGATAAAAATGAATTATAAGAATGTCTGGAATTACTATGACCGCCACTAGGAGTTTTCCTTAACCTCGCAATAAATCCTTCGATGTCTTCTCTTGATAAATTTCGAAGATTAGCCCATTCAGGATGAACATCATTTATAAACGAAAAGAATAGACTAAATGTTCTGGTATAAGAAGTTGCAGTTCGTCCTGCCATGTTTTGATAAAGAAGCACGCGTTCTTTTATATACTTTTTTGCAAGTTCTCTATGTTGAATAGGGATATAAGTGAAATTAATAATCGTATTTGACGAAACTTGGTCAAATTGTATGTTTAAATTTTTAAAACTCCATATATCCTTACTAACCTCATCACGTTCATCATAAAATGATAAAAAGTAATCATAGAGCTATAAAAACACTCTTACAAAATCGGAATTCATGCTTCTTCCTTTTTTAATAATAGGCTTTCCTCGTTTAATTAAATGCTTTTTATAGTTGCGCAACATTACTTCTTTATCAATATCCGTTATAGACACTAATGTAGGATACTGCTGCTCAAAGAATAGGCCCAGACTATTAATGACATAACCTCTCCAAGCAGTCTCCGGAGAAATTGAATACTCAGTTAACCTTTTGAAAAAGTAATATTTTATTTCATTTCTCAGCACCGGTTGTTTTATGACTTCAAATTTCATATAGACCTGATTCCGTTTCCATATGCCTTTTAACACCGGGCATAATCTTACATCCCATTTATCCGATCCCAATAACCAACCAGTTCTTCATCAATCTTTCTAAAGAACATGGCTTTAGGATGATCCTCAATATTCTTTTGATCCATGTAATGTTTCTCTCCCCGACAATTTTTTTTTTTTGGGCTTGCTCATAGCTTTCCCGAAGGGCTTTATCAGAAGGATGCATGTAAATTTGCATGGTTGTCTGAACATGTGCATGCCCCAGCAGCTTTTGTATCATGATAATATCAACGCCATTTTCATGAAGTTCGTTCGCAAAAGTATGTCTGAACATATGTGGGGTAAAATATATACCCGTCTTTTTTCTTAAACGCTTAACCAAACTATACATACCTTGTGTCGAAAAAGGCTTTCCTTTATTAATGCCTGCTAAATTGTAAAATAAAAAATTAGTATCAATGTCCTTCATGTGATATTCAAGTATGTAATCCTGTAAAAGATTGATTGTTTCTTTAGAAACGTAGACTTTTCTGCCTTCACCAGCTCTAGTTTTCGATTTTCTTACTCGAATGGAACAGTCATTTATGCTAATATCCTCAAGCCAAAGATTAACTGCCTCTCCAATTCTTAGTCCACCTTCATAAAGTAACCTTAGTATGAGTTGGTCCCGTATATTGACACATGCTTGATAAAGGGCTGATATCTCAGTATGCTGAAGAATTTTTTCGGGTTGTTTTGTTTCCTTTAATTTCATAATACTTGTTTTAATTAATTGAGATGTGATGAAGAAAAGGCTTAAAATCCCTATATTTAGCTGGAATTGTTTTTATAATATTCCTTTCGGAAGTACCTATAAATCCCTCACTTCGTTCTAAAAATTCGTAGAATCCTAATACACAAGTCAATATTATATTTATTGTTTTCTCACTTCTATTGCTTGACTTAGCTTCAATTGGAATAATGTTCAACGATTGAAAAGGCGTACGTAACCATCCTATAAAAGCAGATAAGGTTTGAAGGTGGATTTGTTGATAATCAATCCTTTCTTCTTCTAAAAACTCAAAAATACAACTTCAAATGATAGGCGTATGACTTTAATGTATTCTCTGCTCTCCCTATATTCGAAAGGTATTTGAGGTATTTCACTACAGGAATAATTGGATCGCCCTGCCCATTCAGGACCATGTATTTCCTTCCATCTGGTTGCTCAATCTCTATTACCTTCAATCTTTTCCCCCCTTTCGTAAAATACTTTAAGGACTATAAAAAAACAAATCCATATATTAAGTATTTAACCATAAAATAATGAGTAGAGAGATAACGTTGAAAACGTTAACTACTACTCATTATTTTAGTCTATATAAAAGGTGAATGCTTCGAATACTGTCATGGCGCCACCCCCTTTCATCGGGGATGAGCCGACCACCCTTGAGGAGCCGTTTCAATTGTACAACCCATATTATACCAGAGGCACTCTCGATTGAGGGTGTTTTTTTATGCAGTAATTTTCTTTTTGAAAATCAAGCAGCCCCCTTGTCCAGGGGCCGAATGGTATAGAAGAAAAGGGGGAAGTCCCCCCTCTGGCTTTATTGTTGTTTACCTCACACGCTTCTCCCTCAGTGCCACATGGCACGCAAAATCGTGTATCAGGGTGGCGGCCAACAGGGAAGTGATGTTGGCCGGGTCGTAGGAGGGCAGCACCTCTACCAAATCAAACCCGATGTAGTTGAGACCGGTAAGCGAGCGAATGATTTCCAGGCTTTCACCGCTTGTGAATCCGCCCGCTTCGGGCGTGCCGGTTCCGGGGGCGTAAGCCGGATCGACGAAATCGATGTCAAAGGTCAAGAAGCAAGGGGTATCTCCAAGCTTATCCTTGATCTGGCTGACGACATCGGTAATCCCCCGTTGGCGCAACTCTTGGGAGGTAATCACGTTGTAGCCCAACTCGTAACTAGCCTCAATGTCTCCCGGGTGGTTCAACGTGCCGCGGATGCCAATCTGGAACACTTTGTCGGCTTGCAGCAGATTTTCTTCATAGGCTCGGATAAACGGTGAACCGTGCCAGTATTTTTCATCGTAGTAGGTATCCCAGGTATCGGTATGGGAATCAAACTGAACCATCGCCACCGGGCCGTATACCTTGGCGGCCGCCCGCAGGCTGGCCAGCGTGACGGAGTGGTCGCCGCCGAGACCAATCGGGATGATCCCCTGTTTCATCAGACCCAGTACGGCTTCTTCGATTCGCTCGTAGCTGCGGTGAATGTTGTGAGGGATCACCGACACATCCCCGATATCGATGGCATTGGTCTCCTCGAACGGATACACCTTGTGTACGGGATGGTAGGGAAACAGCGTCATCGAAGCTTGGCGGATCGCCTGCGGCGCAAAGCGGGCTCCGACCCGGAACGAAGCAGCGGTATCATACGGCATCCCGACGATCGCCAGCTTCGGATTCTCACTGGAAGCGGGCAGCCGCATAAAGGAGCCGGTCGTGCAAAATTCTGGCTGTACATCTGGACTGAGCGGGTATTTCATGGCAAGTTCCTCCTCTAGATTGTTGTCTTGTTATGGAGTTAAGGAGTACCTGCCAGGCTAAAGTATCATTGAAAGCAGAACGGCTATGAGGAATAGTTTCCATTGCATTGCCAACAACCTCACAAAATAATTATTGGTCAGCCTTTTTCAAATTGCAAAAATAATGCCAACGTTGAAATGCATGTATTAAAGCAGTTAAACGGTTAGAGAGCATGCAAAATTGAATAGATTATTCATTTTTGCATAAGATACATCGATTTTTTCGGCTATTCAGCCGCCCTGTCGACATGGTATTATTCTTGCAAATTTCGAATAACCGGCAAACGCTCAAACCGTCGGGGGGATGAACAAGGGGTTGAAAGCGCTTACGAATGCTGCCCATCACTTTGAAGCTATAAGGAGGAATTCGTTTGGAACTGCGGACTGCAGAACTGAAGAGATCGTTGAAGCTGTGGCATATTGTCGTCATCGGGCTCGGCTACATGGCACCGATGGCTGTTTTCGATACGTTCGGGATCGTATCAGAGGTAACGGACGGCCATGTTCCGGCAGCATACATCATGACGTTAGCCGCCTTGCTCTTTACCGCGTCCAGCTACGGGAAGATGGTCAAGGTATTTCCCCGGGCCGGTTCGGCTTATACCTATGCGTCGAGAACGATCAACCCCTACATTGGATTTATGGTCGGGTGGTCTTCCTTGCTGGACTATTTGTTTCTGCCGATGATCAACGCGCTTCTCACCAAAATCTATCTCTCGGCGGCTTTCCCGGAAGTGCCGGGCTGGGTGTTGATCGTCAGTTTTGTCATCTTCATTACCCTGTTAAACCTCTGCAATGTAAGCATCAGCACCTCGGTTAATGCTTTGCTCGTCTTTTTTCAATTCGCCGTTGTAGCCATTTTTGTTTTGCTTGCGATACGAGGGCTGTCCGGTAGCGGGGGAACTGGCCATGCTTTCCCGGTAGAGCCGTTTTATTCTTCTGAAATGTCATTCTCCGGGCTTTTAATGGGGGCTTCGATCTTGTGTTTCTCCTTTTTAGGGTTTGATGCCGTCACAACTCTGACCGAAGAGACCGTTCGTCCGGAAAAGACAATCGGCAGAGGCGTGTTTCTCATTACGCTGTTGGGCGGCGCCTTGTTTATCACCGCTTCGTACTTTTCCCAGGTTCACTTTCCCGATGTTTCCGTGTTTGAAGATCCCGAAGGAGCGTCTCCGGAAATATCGCTTGCCATCGGAGGCAAGCTGTTCCAGTCGGTCTTTCTCGCCGCGGCGCTTACCTCGACGCTGGCCTCCGGAATTACCTCGCAAATCAGCGCTTCCCGGCTGTTGTACGCCATGGGGCGGGACAACATTTTACCCGGAAAGTGGTTCGGGTACGTTCACCCGCGGACCAATACACCTGTTTTCAACGTCGTGTTGATCGGGCTGGTTTCGCTTGCTGCTTTATTTTTAGACTTGCTTACCGCTACTTCTTTCATCAATTTTGGCGCCCTGGCCGCTTTTACATTTGTGAACATTTCGGTCATCGCCTACTACATCTTCCGCAAGAAACTGCGCTCGCCTGGAGCTATTGTCCGCTACCTGCTCGTGCCGCTGATTGGCAGCAGTTTCGTACTCTTCCTGTGGTTTCATCTGGAACCGGCATCGGTGATGGTGGGGTTGATCTGGAATGCGGCCGGCTTGCTCTATCTTCTCTATTTGACGAAGTTCTTTTTCAGGAAACCGCCACAGTTCGAATTTCGGGATACGGTGTGAAAGTACGCAAACAACATGTATAAGTTCGTCTCTTACCCAAAATCGCATAAATTATGCATTTTTGCATAAAATCAATCTGCTTCTTCCAAGTAAAATACAGGCGTGACCGGGAAACAGCCGGTTGGCACGGTATATGCTTACTGACAATCAATGAAGGATAACGGAAAAGGAAGTGATAGGGATGATCAAGCTTCAGATGTATGTGAACGGCCAATGGGTCGACGCCAAAAGCGGAAAAACCAGGGAAGTCGTCAACCCTGCCAACGGAGAGGTTATCGCACTTGCGGCCGAAGGCGATGTTGAAGACGCCCGCGATGCCATTGCAGCGGCAAGAGCCGCGTTTGAAAGCGGCGTCTGGTCTGAGATTCCAGCGGCGCAGCGTGCAGCATGCCTGTTTGCCATCGCCGACAAGCTGGAGCAAAACGCGGAGGAGATCGCCCGGCTGGAGACGCTGGACAACGGCAAGCCTCTTCGCGAAACAGCGGCAGATGTGGCAGATGCGGCGGCGTGTTTCCGCTACTATGCCGGCATGGTGACAAAACCGGACGGACAGACGTACCACGTCGCCGATCCGATGCAGGCAATGGTCGTCCGGGAACCGGTTGGCGTCTGCGGATTGATCGTTCCGTGGAATTATCCTTTGCTGATGGCTGTCTGGAAGATAGCCCCCGCCCTTGCCGCCGGCAATACGATCGTGTTTAAACCGTCGGAAATAACGCCAGTCACAGCAGGCAAATTGTTTGAAATCATCGAGGAAGCGGGAGTTCCCAAAGGCGTTGCCAATATGGTGATGGGCGCCGGTCCGACGGTTGGCAACGAGCTGGCGGAAAGCCACGACGTCGACATGATTTCGTTTACCGGGGGAACGGTTACGGGACGCAGCATCATGAAAGCGGCTGCGGGCAATATCAAGAAGATTTCGCTTGAGCTCGGCGGCAAATCCCCTAACATCGTCTTCGCCGATGCCGACTTTGAGACGGCAGTCGACTATGCCTTGTTCGCCATCTTCGCCAACCAGGGGCAGGTCTGCTCCGCCGGATCGAGGCTGCTGCTCGAAGAGAGCATCCACGACCGCTTTATCGAGCGGCTGGTGGAGCGGGCAGGGAAGATCCGAGTAGGCCCCGGCCAAGAACCGTCGACAGAGATGGGACCGCTCGTCAGCGAAGCGCATATGGAAAAGGTGCTTCGCTACATCGAGCTCGGCAAGCAGGAGGGGGCGCGGCTGGTTTGCGGCGGCAATCGAATCACGGCAAACGGTTTGGAGCAGGGATACTTTGTCGAGCCGACGATCTTTGTCGACACCACCCCGGAAATGCGGGTCGTGCAGGAAGAGATCTTCGGACCGGTGCTGGTCGTACAGAAATTCAAGGACGAGGCAGAGGCGATCAGGCTGGCCAACGATACTGCTTACGGCCTGGCAGGAGGGGTCTTTACCAATGACGGAGCCAAGGCGCTGCGGGTGATCAAGAAGCTCCGCGCCGGCATCACCTGGATCAACACCTACCATCCGACGTACAACGAAGCTCCGTGGGGCGGCTACAAGCAGAGCGGAATCGGCCGCAACCTGGGCACCTTCGGATTTGACGAATTTACCGAAGTAAAACAAATCAACATCAACCTGCAGGTGGAACCAATCGGCTGGTTCGAAGGGTAATCATTCAATCGTGCAGAGAAAACAGGAGGCTTTTATGAGTACAAACAGCAGCGTACAGCATAAACAGGAAACGTTAATCGACAGATTGTCAGAAGTATATGAATACACCAACAAGGTGCTGGGATTGATTGCAAAAGAAGAGATTAGCAAAGACGAGGCAGAGTGGGTGACCAGGCAGACGGTAGACAACTTCCGCGACCACGTCAACCCCGGCTTTCTCGCATACCGCAAATCGGTGACCAAGGATGGACAGTTCGCCGCCGTGGAATGGAAGGATTCAGGAGCCAACTGCTTCGTTGATGTGAACGGCAAAGAGTACATCGACTGTCTTGGCGGATTTGGCATTTACAACGTCGGCCACCGTCATCCGAAGGTCGTGCAGGCGGTCATCAACCAGTTGAACCGGCAAGCGCTGCACAGTCAGGATCTGCTGGACCCGCTCCGGGCGATGCTGGCGAAAATTCTCGCCGACATCACGCCTGGTGACTTGAAGTATTCCTACTTTGGCAACAGCGGCACCGAGACGATCGAGGCGGCGATCAAGCTGGCCAAAATGTACAGTGACCGCACCACCTTCATTGCGACGACGAAAGCGTTCCACGGCAAGAGCCTGGGATCGCTGTCGGGTACGGCCAAAGGCGTCTTCCGCAAGCCGTTTTTGCCGATGATTCCCGGGTTCCGGCACGTCCACTTTGGCGACATCGACATGATGAGAAAGACCTTTGAAGCGTGCGCGCTGACCGGGGAAGACGTCGCAGCGGTCATTCTCGAGCCGATCCAGGGAGAGGGCGGGGTAAACCTTCCGCCGGACGGCTATCTGAAACAGGTGCGCGAGCTTTGCGACCAGTTCGGCGCCCTGTTGATCTTTGACGAAGTGCAAACCGGGATGGGACGCACAGGCAAGATGTTTGCGGCCGAGCATTACGGCGTCGTGCCCGACATCATGTGCCTGGCCAAGGCTTTTGGCGGCGGCATCATGCCGGCCGGGGCTGTGGTCGCGACAGAGGAAGTGTTCAAAAGCTTCTTCCCCAATCCCTTCATGCATACGACGACGTTTGGCGGCAATCCGCTGGCATGTGCCGCAGCGATTGCGACCATTAACGTCCTGATCGAGGAGAATCTTCCGGCGAGAGCGGCCGAGCTGGGCGATTACATGCTGCAAGGGCTGCGCAGCGCGGCGGCCGATCATGCCGACAAGGTCATGGAAGTCCGCGGACTGGGACTGCTGATCGGCATCGAATTCCAGACGGATGAGATCGGGTACGAGGTATCCAAGGGCTTGTTCGATAAGGGCGTGCTTGTCGCCGGTACCCTGATCAATGCCAAGACGATCCGCATCGAGCCGCCGCTTACCATCACTTATCAGGAAGCGGACAAAGTAATCGCCGCCTTCAAACAGGTTCTGGATGCGATGCGCTCCTAAACAAATCTACGAACGAAAGAGGCTGGGTGACAGCCTCTTCTTTAGTAGTATAAAATTGTAGAAATAGTCAAGCATCTAGGGAGGCCTTTATGGTTTCAAAGTGGTTTGTCAGGGAAGCGTATACCGTCACGATGGAGTCTACGGGCAACGATGTGTGGAAAATCATGTCGGAGTACAATGAGCCGTACGTGTTTATCACCGAGGGCGAACATGGAAGGGTTGTCGCTTTTATCCGCAATACCGACATGATGCCGTCGATCAGCGACAAGGAATGGATGAGCCGGCCGGCAGGCCAGCTTCCCTTTCGCACCAATCTGATGTTCATTCAGCGGGAAGCCGACATGCTGGACTTCATCAAGGTACTGGGCGAAGAAGTGGTCGTCATCTTGAATCGCGACGGGCAGCTGGCGGGATATCTGCAGCGGGAAGACATTCTCTCCTACCTTTTGACCAATCAGTCGAGCCATACGGACTGGATTCGTTCGCTGCTCAACTCCATCCCGATGGGGATCATCGTCGCGGATACTCATGGGCGAATAGAAAACTTCAGTTCGGAGGTCTTGCGGATGATCCGCCTCTCCCCCGAAGAATTGCGGCGGCAGCGGATCGGCGACATCTTCGATCAGGAGATTTTCGAAAAGGTAATCAGCCACGGCGAGGTGATCTTGAATCACATTATCGTGAATGAACGAATCGGCGTGCTGGCAGACTTTGGGCCGATCCGCAACAAACACGGCAGCGTGACGGGAGCAATCATCGTTTTGCAGGATTTGCCCTATATCGAAAACATGGCGATGGAGCTGGAGTACGTCAAAAACCTGAACAAAGACCTGCAAGCCATCCTGTCTTCCATTTACGACGAAATCCTGGTCGTGGACGGGAACGGAGTCCTGCTCCGCTACAGCGGCAATCTGATCAAGGACTTCTGGGAGATCGAGAAGGAGCAGTTGATCGGCATCAATCTGATGGAGCTTGAGCATGAAGGGACGTTTTTTGCCGCGATTGTCAAAATGGTCCTGGAACGGAAGCGAAAGATATCGGTCACCCAGGAGAGCCGCTCGGGGAAAAATGTGCTGGCCGTAGGCAATCCGGTGTTTGACGAAAAAGGCAAGCTGGAGCGGATCGTCATCGCCCTGCGCGACATTACGGAGACCGTGCTGTTAAAGGAAGAACTGCGGCACGCCAAGAAAATGTCGGAGCGGTATAAAAAGGAACTGGAAAACCTGCGCGACCAGAAGAATTACGTGCAGACCCGCCAGGTGATCTACGGCAGCGGAAAAATCGAAAAAGTGATGAAGTACATTCAAAAGGTGGCCAACGTCGCATCCACTGTCTTGCTTACCGGCGAGTCCGGGGTAGGAAAAGAGGTGTTCGCCCGGGCGATTCATGAGATCGGAGCGAGGCACAACAAGCCGTTTATCAAGGTAAACTGCGGGGCGATACCGGAAACGCTGCTGGAGAGCGAACTGTTCGGATACGAGAAGGGAGCTTTTACCGGGGCCAATGCCAACGGAAAGATCGGGTACTTTCAAATGGCAAATAAAGGAATCCTCTTCCTGGACGAGATCGCCGAGATGCCCTTGAGCTTGCAGGTAAAGCTGCTGCGGGTGCTGCAGGAGCGGGAAATCATTCCGGTGGGCGGCACCAAAGTGGAGGAAGTGGACGTACAGATTATCGCCGCAACCAATAAAAACCTGGAGAAAATGGTTGAACAGGGAAGCTTTCGCGAGGATCTCTACTACCGGCTAAACGTGATCCCGATTCACATCCCGCCGCTGCGGGAGCGTCCGGAAGACATTCCGCTCCTCAGCTTGTACTTTCTGCAAAAGTTCAATGAAAAGTACGACAGAAAAAATCAGTTGTCACAAGATGCGCTGGACGTGTTGGAATCGTATTCTTGGCCAGGCAATGTCCGCGAGCTGCAAAACATCATCGAACGTCTGTCGGTCACCTCGGATGAAGACCTGATCGACTCGTACCAGATCACGCCGCTGCTCAAAAAAGGCAAGAAAACGCATGTGCCGCGCCATATGCAAAAGATCGTTTCGTTAAAAGAAGCCACGAAAGCATTGGAGGAACAGTTGATCACTATGGCGATGGAAGAGTATAAAACGACGTCGCTGGCGGCAAAAGCGCTGGGCGTCAGCCAATCCACCATCAGCAGAAAATACCAGGCGATTCAATGGAAGCGGGATCGAGGTGATGAGACTGGTGATTCACTTTGATGTCATCGCCCCGTTTGACGGAACAGTGGCCCGCATCCTGTTCGAGCAGGGAGACAAGGTAGAGCAGGGAGAGGCGATGTTTTCGCTCCATGTCAAAGGAGTCACTCATGAGATTCTCTCCCCGGTAACAGGATATGCCCACAGTCTGGAGGTATCGCCCGGCGATACGGTCATCTCCGGCATGATCCTCGTTCGCGTCGCCGAGATCAGCGGGTAGTGCTAGTGCTTCGCCCCATCCACAACAAACACGTGATGAGGACGAAAGCACAGAGCGCCAGCAGCGGAATGGTTATGAAACCGAGCCAGTTGATGTAATCCTGGTTGCAAGGTACGCCTTGCGTGCAGGGCAGTACCTTGGCCAGGGCGGGAATTTTTTGCTCGGCATAGTGGTAGAGTGAAATGCACCCGCCGATGATGTTCAGCGGCAGCAGATACGAAATGAGGTTCCGGTCATTTCGGTAGCTTGCCATGCCGAGCAGCAGTGCCTGAGGATACATGAAAATGCGCTGAAACCAGCAGAGCTTGCAGGGAACGAAGCCGAGCACATCACTGAAGTACAGACTACCGCCGACAGCGACGAGCGATACCACCCAGGCCAAGTACAGGCAGTATTTTTTGCAGAAAGCGGAGAAACCTGTGTATGCCATCGTTAGGATCCGCCCTTCACGGCCTGGTCGATCGCCGTTTTCAGCGCATTGTAGTCAAAGACGTTCTCAAACTTTTGACCGTTGATGAACAGAGTCGGCGTGCTTGTAACGCCGATTTTTTTGGCGTATGCGCTGTGCTCGTCCACCTCGTCCGCATGCGTTTTTTCCTGGATTTCCTGCTGCAGCTTGTCGTAGTCGATCGGCAGGTTTTCCTTGCGGGCCAGTTCTACCAGGAATTCCGGCTTGACCCACCCCGTATTCTCTTCCCCTTGGTTTTGATAGACGGCATCGAGATATTTCCAGAAAGCTTCGTTGTTTTGATGGAAGACCGATTGGGCCGCGAATGCCGCCGTGTAGGAGTCGGGGCCGATGAACGCATCGTTCATAAAGTAGAAAGAGACGAGTCCCTTGTCGATGTAATCTTGCATCAACTGCGGCTTGATCTGCTGGTTGAACAGCTGGCAGGCCGGACACTGGTAATCGCCAAACTCGACGATTTTTACCGGAGCGTCCGCTTTTCCGAGCACCGGCAGCTTCTCGTAGGCAAACGGGACGGGATCAGAGCTGGGTTGGGTGATGACGATGACAGCGATGATCGCTGCGATGCAAGCGCAGGTAATCCAGACGAGCCGCTTCATGTTTTTTTGCTGCTGTTCTTTCGGCATGCTGCGCGGGTTTTTTGAAGCTGCCTTTTTCACGGTATGGGCCAATGGAACTTCCTCCTTTTTTGGGCACTGCATCATGCAGTGTGAACGGTTATGCAGGCTGCGACAGGACGACGAAAAACACCGTCCACAACAGCAAAAGCACGTAGATTGACACCATGGTAGGCGCCGGGGGCAGTTGTAACGGGAACTCCGCCTCAGGGTCGAGGATGCGCTTGATCCGGTAATTGATCGACGCTTCTGTAAAGGAGACGTGGGCAAACGGCTGCTGTGCCGGATTGCCCTGCTTCAACAGCTTGACTAATGCGCTCCCCAGGTGAACGGCAGTCCCCATGCGAACGATGGCATCGCTATCCGCGAGCACCTCTCTGATGATCTTATATTTTTGCTGCAGCCATTTTAAGATAGGGATATAGCACAAGACAGACGCGAACAGAGACAGCAAAAAGGTTTTGAAAGGGTCTCCGTGCCTTTGATGGTACAGCTCGTGATAGATCACAGCTTCCAGTTCCTCTCGCTCCAGGGCGTGAAACAGTCCGGTTGAGAGAATGATCCTGGGATGGAACAAGCCCATCGTAAAGGCGAGCGGAGCCGGGTGGGATACCACCAGAAAATCGCGGTTATTGCTGCCGTATTTTTGATTAATCTCGTCTGTAAGCGCGGGATGGCGGCAGGTTTGCAGCTTGGTGTACATCTTCTTTGTCGCCAGCATCTGCTCTGCTGTTTTCCAGACGGCTGACAAAAGTGTATAAAAAACGAATGCATCGAGAACGTAGCCAAGCGAAGAGAGGCCAAGCAGGTGCATCCCGTTTTGGCATACTTGAATCAGGTTGAAGGCGATCTCCTGACCCAGCAGAATATGCAGGGCGTACATGCCCATTTGCAGGAGAATCGTACCGGCTATTAGCACACACGATATAAAAATCAGCCTCGATCGACTTTTCCACATGTGTCATGTTTCCTTTTTTAATTCTTTTATTTTTTCCTCAAGCTTTTCCAAAAGCTCCTGATCCACTTCTTCCAGGGCGTCCAGCATATGGCTGACCGCAAGCGAGCCGAATTCCTCCAGCAGTTCATTGGTCAATTCTTTGGACTGCGCTTCCAAAAACTGTTCTCTGGTCAGGACAGGCCGGTACAAGGAGGCTCTTCCTTCCGAGCGTTTATGCAGAATTCCCTTTTCCGCCAATCGGTTGATGACCGTCATCACGGTGTTAAAGTTGGTCGTTTTTTCTTCTGCCAACTTTTGCTGAACATCTTTAATGGTCATTTCCGAGCCGTTCCACAAGATGTTCATGATCTTGGCTTCAAGCGGCCCGAAAAAGCGATTCAATCCGGTCTCGTGGAACTTGAAATTTTGAATTTTCATCGGGCAAGCACCTCACACTACGCATTGTAGTGTTTTGCTGACAGCTCGTCAAGCGCCTTTGCACATCCCCGCACCATTCGCATATTTTCATCGCAAATTTGCGATACCTTTTGCAGAATTACGAAACAGAGGCGCTCACCCCGCCGTACAAACGTGGCGGGACAGTGGCACAGCACTTGCTTTATCTGCTGATGAAAGGGGGGAGAGAAGGAGTCCATACGCTGTGATCTGATGATCGTGAATACTTCGTCAAGATGGAGGAGATGGGCTGTGAATTTACGAACTATTCTAACAAAGGAATATGTAGACAGGCATAAAACGCTTTGGCCGAACAAGACGATGATCGATTATCTCTCCGAGGCGATCCGAAAGTACCCTGACAAGACGGCAATCGTCGACCGCAAAAGCCGCTATACCTACCGGGAGTTGGGACATCTGGTCGACCGGGCGGCGCTCGGCTTGCTGGAGCTGGGGCTTTGCAAGGGGGATGTCATCTCCTTTCAACTGCCCAATTGGAACGAATTCGTGATTTTGCATCTCGCCGCGACGCGCATCGGGGCTGTCAGCAATCCTCTGGTTCCGATCTACCGGGAACGGGAGATCGGCTACATGGTCGGGATGGCGGAAGCGAAGATGATCGCCATCCCTGATGAGTTTCGCGGGTTCCGCTATCCAGAGATGATTGAGCGCCTGCGGCCCAACTGGCCCGCGCTGCAGTCCGTGATCGTGGTCGGGGATCGCGTGCCGGCCGGGATGCATTCCTTCCACTCGCTAATGCAGGAGCCGTGGGAGGAGCGGCGCAGCCCTGCCGAACTGGAACAGATAACGCTTGACCCCAACGAAGTCACCGAAATCATTTTTACCTCCGGAACGACGGGCGAGCCCAAGGGGGTTCTGCACACGCACAATACGCTTTGCGTGTCGCAGCAATTGATGATCGACCACTTGCAGATGGGTGCGGACGATGTCGTCTTCATGGCCTCTACCTTTGCCCACCAGACCGGTTTTCTCTACGGCGTGAGGATGCCGATCCAGATGGGCGGCACAGGGGTATACCAAGACGTCTGGAATCCCGCCGAATTCCTCCGTTTGATCGAACAGGAAAAGATCACGATGACGACGGCGGCGACTCCCTTTTTATTCGATACGACCCAGGCCGCAGAACGGCAACATCACGATTTGAGCTCTTTGCGGGTGTTCTCCGCGGTCGGCGCCCCCATTCCAAGGGCACTGGTACGGGAAGCGTCCGAGAAGCTGCCCTGCAAGATCTTGTCGGGGTGGGGGCAGACAGAAGACGGACTCGTCACCTTGACTTTCTTGACCGACCCGGAGGAGAAACTGGCGCAGACTGACGGATACCCCTTTCCGGGAATGGAAGTGCGGGTTGTGGATGCAAACGGGGATCCCTGTCCGCCCAATGTCGAGGGCGATCTGTTGTGCCGCGGTCCGGCTCTGTTCGTCGGCTACCTGAAGCAGATCGAGTACACGCTTGGCCAATTTCGGGACGATTGGTTTATCACCGGTGACCGCGCGGTGATGGACGAGGACGGGTATATCCGCATTGCCGGCCGCAGCAAGGACATCATCATCCGCGGCGGCGAAAATATCCCGGTCGCCTACGTGGAAAACGTGCTGCATGAACACCCCGATATTTCCGTCGCCCAGCTTGTCGCGATTCCGGATCCGCGGCTTCAGGAGCGGGCCTGTGCCTACATCAGCATGAGACCGGGAAAACAGGCGCTCACCTTGGCGGAGCTGCAGCATTTTCTGCAGCAAAAAGGGGTGACCAAACAGTATTGGCCGGAGTATTTGGAGGTCATTGAAGAGGTTCCCAGAACACCAAGCGGCAAAATCCAAAAATACGTCCTGCGGAACATGGCAAAACAGAAGGTGTCAGGACAGACGTGACAGGAGTGAACGACATGGCAAGCAAAACGATGGAGAAAATTTACATCGGGCAAATGGCCCGATTGCAGCGGACTTTTACCGAAGAAGATGTGAAGCGCTGCATCGCGTTGACGGGGGACGACAATGCTGTCTACCGGAGCGACGCGTTCCAGTGGGGGCCCTATCGGCCGGTCATTCCCGGATTGTTGAGCGAAGGGTTGATGACCGAGGTGATCACCAAAAAGCTCCCCGGCACCCCTGCCCTGCTGCTGCAAAAGGAACTGGTCTACTGTCATCCGGTCTACGTCGGAGACACGATCACGGCCGAGTTGGAAATCATCGATATCGACTTGAAGCGAAGCTGGATCACATCCATGGTCCGCTGTCTGAACCAATTTGGCAGGGAAGTCGTAAAGGGGCAGGTCGTCGTCTTGGTCGTTGCCGACATGGATGAGCAGGTGGTGTGAAACCTGTGGAAACGGCGCAAACCGGCAAATCGATGGGAAGTTACGGCACCTTCGAAGCAGATGCCAGAGGGAAGATTCGCTGTCTGTGCGATGATTTTTGCCGATATTTTGGGTTTGACCGGAAGGAGCTTGTCGGGCTGCCGGTTGAACGTCTGTTCAAAGGCCCTGTGCGGAACGACCTTGGCAGGGAGGCAGTGAGGAGGATCATTTTTGGGGTGATCGGGGAGGAACCGTGTCTGGTCCATGTATCGCCTGATCCTGATGGCGGTTATTGCTGCCGTGTGGTCTTGCGGGCACAAGACATTCAGGCAAATGAAGTCTTGGCTTTCTGGCAATCCATAAAGCCAGGAGAGGATTGGCAGGTGAGGAAGGCGGGTCGAAGCGATTATGCCCATCGCTACAGTTTTGACCAAATTATCGGTGTAAGTCCGGCGATGGAGAGAATGAAAGAACTGGCGGCCAGGGTAGCCAAAAGCAGTTCGACGGTCTTGGTCACAGGGGAAAGCGGTACGGGCAAGGAACTATTCGCTCAGGCGATCCACGATTTGAGTCCGCGTCGCAGCGGGCCCTTCGTCGCTGTCAATTGCGCGGCGGTCCCCGAGGAGCTGTTCGAATCGGAACTCTTCGGCTATGAAAGGGGAGCGTTCAGCGGGGCCAGACGCGAGGGGAAAGCGGGAAAGGTGGAATTGGCCCAGTACGGAACGCTGTTTCTGGACGAAGTCTCGGAGCTTCCTATGCCGGTGCAGGGAAAACTCCTGCGTGTCCTGCAGGAGCGGGAAGTGGAGAGGATTGGCGGAACGGGCCGAAGGGACGTGGATATCCGGATTGTCGCTGCCACCAACAAGAACCTGAGGAAGCTTGTCCAGGAGGGGAATTTCCGCCAGGACCTGTACTATCGCCTTCACGTTTTCGAGTTGAAAATTCCGCCGCTGCGCCATCGGAAGGAAGATATTTTGCGCTTGACCGAGTACTTTATCGACCATTTTAACAAGCGGATGGGTACAGACGTAAGGCAGATCGACGCTGTGCTCAAACAATGGCTGCTAGACTATCACTGGCCTGGAAACGTGCGGGAGCTGCAGGCCGCGATTGAAAGAGGCATGAATGTGGTGGAAGGCAGCACACTTACGCTCGAGCACGTCAGGGGGTACCCGGATGCGGATGAGCCAGAGTCAGATGAGGGGATGACGCAGGGCAGTTCACCCGCGGAGTGCTTGCCATTGGAAGAGGAGGTAGCTAAGGCAGAAATAGCCGCGATTCGCCGCGCCCTGAAAAAATCGGGCGGCGACCGGATGATTGCGGCGCAAATCCTGAAAATCCACATCGCCAGCTTGTACAGAAAGCTGTCGAAATACAACCTGAAGTAAGTGTTTGCGAAAAGAGGGAGTAGAACAGATGGTAGATTTCTCATTCACCGGGGAGCAGGAGGAGCTTCGCCGGGTTCTCAAGGATTTTTCCAGGTCTGAGCTCTTGCCGTACTACACGCGGTGGGATCGGCAGGGTACATTCCCTTGGGAGACGTGGAAAAAAATGGGTTCACTGGGGATTACGGGGCTGCGAGTCCCTGCCGAGTACGGCGGCAGTGAGGTGGACTGTGTGACGGCGGGGATCGCCGCTGAAGAAATCGGGCGCGGGGATTTCAATATGACCTATGCTGTGATGCTCAATGCGCTCATCGCAGAAATTCTCGCCAAGCATGCATCGGAAGAACTGAAACGGGACTGGCTGCCGCCGCTGGCCAGCGGGGACAAGATCATCGGCATCGCCATTACCGAACCGGGAGCGGGGTCGGATGCTGCGGGGATGCGCACGAAGGCGGAACGGCGGGGAGACGCCTATCTGATCTCGGGAGAAAAATCGGGAATCAGCATGGCGACGGTAGCGGATGCGTTCATCGTGTTTGCCAGAACGGGGGCTGAGCCGGGGGCCCGCGGCGTGAGCGCATTCCTGGTGCCGGCAGACCTTCCCGGCGTCGAACGCAGCAGGTATGAAGATATGGGGAACGTGCCGATCGGCCGGGGTTCGCTTTACTTCGACAAGGTAGAAATACCGGCGGCCAGCTTGATCGGCGAGGAAAATCACGGATTCTACCAGGTGATGAACGGGTTTGACCTCAGCCGCATCTTGATCGGACTGCAGTGCCTGGGCGCCGCCAGGCAAACCTTGGAGGAAACGATCGATCACGTCAAAACGCGGCACGCTTTCGGGCAGCCGCTGGCCAAGTTTGAAGGCGTTACTTTTCCGATCGTGACTCACTTCACACAAATGGAGCTGGTCCGCTGGCAGTGCTACCGGGGGCTGTGGCTGCGGGATCAAGGCAAGCCGCACACGACCGAAGCGGCTATGTGCAAATGGCTGGGGCCCAAAGTAGCCGAGGAGACGATTCACCAGTGCCTGCTGCTGAACGGGCATTACGGGTACACCAAAGAGATGCCGATCGAACAGCGGCTGCGGGATGTGATCGGCCTGGAGATCGGGGACGGCACGGCTCAGATACAGCAGATCGTCATTGCCCGGGAGCTGTTGGGCAAGGAATTTCGCCCCTATTAAAGACGACCATTAGGCAAGGAGAAAGATGGGAGGAAAAGCGATGGAACTGACGGATATTCTCTATGAAAAAAAACAGGGGACAGCCAAAATCACGATCAATCGGCCGCGTGTCTACAACGCATTTCGCGCCCGGACAGTCCGGGAGCTGATCTGGGCCTTCCGCGACGCCTGGGATGACAATCAGATAGGCGTCGTAGTACTGACGGGAGCGGGAGAGAAAGCCTTTTGCGCCGGGGGGGACCAAAAAGAACGGGATTCCGAGGGGTATGACGGTTCCGGCGGCCTCGCGGGCGGCATTGGCCTGGAGGTGGAGGCGCTGCACGCCGCGATCCGCAATATCCCCAAGCCGGTCATCGCCGCAGTAAACGGCTATGCGATTGGCGGAGGACATGTGCTGCACGTCATCTGCGATCTGACCATCGCTTCGGACCGGGCTATTTTTGGCCAATCAGGTCCCAAAGTGGGCAGCTATGACGCCGGTTTCGGAAGCGCCTATCTAGCCAGGATCGTAGGCGAGAAAAAAGCGCGGGAAATTTGGTACCTGTGCCGACAGTACACAGCGGAGGAAGCGCTGCAGATGGGGCTGGTCAACATAGTCGTCCCCCACGAAAAGCTGATGGAGGAAGTGGAGGACTGGTGCAGGGAAATTTTGGAGAAGAGTCCGACGGCGCTGAAGATGCTGAAGTACTCGTTTAATGCCGACAGCGCCAATATCGAGGGGATTTCCCAGCTGGCGATGGGCAGCCTGGCCATGTTCTACAACACAGAAGAAGCGATGGAAGGGCGCAATGCCTTCGTGGAAAAGCGGCCGGTCAATTTTGACAGGTTCAGAAAATAGCGGCTTCACGATGACACGGGAGGGGATCATGCTATGACAAAACAGCGCATTGCCTTTGTGACCGGCGCCGGAAGGGGGATCGGCCAAGCCATAGCGCGAACGCTGGCTGCCCGCGGGATGGCGGTGGCGGCGGCGGAGATCAATCTGGAGAACGCGAACGAAACGGTCCGTCTTATCGAAGAAAGCGGCGGGAGGGCCGTCGCGATCCCCTGTGATGTGACGAGTTTGGCCGCTGTGAGCGAGGCGGTGGAGAAGGTGAAGGCCCTTTACGGTAAGATCGACGTCCTGGTAAACAACGCCGGGTGGGATAAGGTGGAGCCTTTTTTGCAAAGCGAGCCGGACACCTGGGACAAGGTGATGAAAATCAACCTGATGGGCCAGATTCACACCTGCAAAGTGATCTTGCCGCTGATGATCGAACACGGGTACGGAAAAGTCGTCAACATCGCCTCCGATGCCGGAAGGGTAGGGTCGAGCGGAGAGGCAGTGTACTCGGCAGCCAAAGGCGGAGTGATCGCCTTTTCCAAGACGCTGGCTCGGGAAATGGCGCGGTACAAAATCAATGTCAACTGTGTCGCACCGGGTCCCGCCGACACGCCGCTGTTCGCGGAGATTGGAACGTACAACCGGGGGATTTCGGAGGCACTGGAGAAGGTGATTCCCTTCCGCAGGCTGGCGCAGCCAGAGGATATTGCCGGCGCTGTCGCCTATTTTGCCTCCGATGAAGCGAATTACGTCACCGGGCAAACCCTGTCGGTCAGCGGGGGGTTGACGATGGTATAAGGATGTAAAGCGGTTGTAGCCGTTTCCTCTCTATATAGGGGGACAAAAGTGCCATCCGCGAGCGGTCACATCCATGTTTTATGACAGAGTGCCTCAGCGTAACATCTAGCATCAGCTTCGGTAAAAACGTCGAGACGGATTTCACAGAGTAAAGCACGGATTTACTCGTTCGCGGGTTTTTCATTCGTGCTTGGTCGTGTATATACTATAACATAATCCTCGCATTGATCCGGGTTGGAGGTGGATGTATGGAACAGCAACAGGAGGAAAATAAACCAATTGTTTGAAATCCCCTGTCATGAATATAATCCGGAATTCCAAATCCGCCTGCTCGGAATGGAATTGTCCCAACTTCCAGAACCGATACTTGATATCGGTGCGGGAAAAGAGGGTAAACTGGTTCGCTTCCTGCGGGAAAACGGCTGTGAGGCGTACGGCATCGATAAATTTTGCGAGCCTGACGTCTATATGTATCGGGCAGATTGGCTCGCTTTTTCCTTTGAAGCAAACAGTTGGGGGACGGTTATTTCCCAAATGGCCTTTTCCAATCACTTCAGGCACCATTATCTGAGAAGGGATGGCCAGCCCCGCAAATACGCGGAAAAGTATATGGAGATCCGATTCCTTAAATAATGTACTGAAGTTCAACCGAGGAATCCGGGCGAATCTTTCCTTCCTGGGGGGAGATGGGAGAGGGGTAGACCGGATCCTCGGTTTATTGGTCGTATTGACGATTTGAAAGAGAAAAGTCTACGATGGACGCCCATATATTCCCCCGCTATGATTGCGAGCCGAAGGAACAAATCCCTTACCCGGTATGGCGGTACACCGACGAACAATACCAATACGATGGGAGCAAGCATGGCGTGATGAAAAGCGAGACTACCAGGCATTTGCTAGAGTTGATAAAGCAGGCGTATCGGCGATCGAGCAAGGAGCAGCTAAACTGTTGATTGCACAATATGAAAACGATAACCCGACCATTCACTAGATGAATCGGGTTTCTTCACTTGCTTGCACCCATTTTTTGAATTTCTGTTTGATCGGGCAGATGACGATACGAGATCAGACTGAGCGCAGTTCGGTCTATAATTTCAATTTTCCCGCGCTGGGTGATGATCCATCCGGCTCTTCTCCATTCCCCCAGTATTCTCGCTACAGTCTGCCTGGCCAAACCGCAGCGCTGGGCAAGGTATTCTTGCGAGACCGATAAAGATCCGCGCCCTCCTTCTTCTTGTTCCAATGAAAGTATCCGGTAGGCCAGGTAAGTGTTGGCGTCCATCAATGTGAGGGCAACCAGCCGCTCTCCGGAGATTTTTAATCGCTGTACAAGGGTTTTGAGCAGATACTGCATGAGCCCCAGCTCCGATCTCAGCAGCAACAGGAACTGATCACGGGGAATGGTGACAAGTGAGCTCGGTTGCGAGGCAATCGCGGTAACCAAGTGCGGCTCTTCGATTAACATGCCCATCTCACCAAAATAATCGCCTTCACACCGCTTCTTCACGACAATCTCCAGATCGTTAGAACCGGAGAAATACTCGGCAACACTGCCCGACCGGACAATATAGACCGCGTCAGCCGGATCGCCTTGGCTAAAGATGATATTGTCTTTGGGGACGTGCTTGATGCGGCAGTTGGCAGCCAGTACGGCAAGCGACGAATCGTCTATCCCATCCAACAGGGGGACACGTTTAAGGAATGCATGCAATTCATTAGAAGAACTACGCGGCTCCGTCATGGGATACCTCCTGTATATGTAACGAACTGTCGGAAGTACAAGTTGATGGGGGGTGAATTAACCGAATATTATCACATCTGAGCCCTACGATTCAAGACTTTGCACGGGATACGGCAAGTCCTGCCGCTTTGTGTCACAAATGCGATAGACAGTCATTCAGAAGGCCATCTAAACTGGAGTAAATTTTTAGAAGGAGGATAACAAATGACCGAACTTTTAGAAAAAACAGGACTCCCTTCCATTCCCCCTTATTGGGATGCAAGGTATGCTAAAAATCTCGACAAGCTCTCAAAACCGGTATACAAGGTAAAGGAAGAAAGAGATGTCAAGATGACCCTGCGAGATGGCACAACGATATATGTTGACATCTTTCGCCCGGATGCTCCAGAGAAGTTTCCCGCCCTGTTGTCATGGGCCGCGTACGGAAAGACCATTCAATCGATGAAAAGAGGATCACTGCCGGCAGCTTCGTTGCTGTTTGACCACAGCTTGGAGGCGGGAGACATCGATTTTTTCGTGACGAGAGGGTACTCTTTCGTCATTCCCGATCCCCGCGGAATCGGTAAATCGGAAGGGGAATTTTACGGCGTATACAATCCGCAAGAGCAAGAAGATACGTACGATGTAATCGAATGGATCGCCCAGTTGCCCTGGTGCGACGGGAATGTGGGGATGATCGGGTACTCCTATTTCGGGATTATTCAGATGCTGGCGGCAGCCCAACAACCGCCCCATTTGAAGTGCATCATGCCTTTATCGTTTACGAATGATTACTACCAGCACGGTTACTACGGCGGTGTGCCCAATACCTACATGAGCATCTATTGGGAGCTTAGTCCGGCAAACAATCCCGTTCCCTGGTCGACCAAGCTGTACTCCGAAGAAGACCTCAAACGAAAGATGGCAGAGAGGCTGGAAGACCCGGATATCGGCGTAAACTCTTATTTCACCAAAATTCTTACGACTTGGCCGCCCAGGTACCATACCTTTTATCTCGATTACCTGTTGCATCCGTTGGACGGCCCTTTCTGGCAGGAACGGTCTGCCAAAACGATATACGACAAAGTAAAGGTTCCGGTGTATTTGAAATGCGGTTGGGCTCCGTTGGGGAGGTGGAGCGCACCGGTCTTTCATGCGATGAATGATCCGCGTCTTGACGTACCTAAGAAAGCGGCGGTCATGGAGGCGTACAACGGGCTTGAATTGCCGTACCGGTTTATGAATGAAGAGTCGCTCAGGTGGTATGATCACTGGCTGAAGGGCATAGATACGGGGATGATGGACGAGCCTTCGATCAAGCTTAACATCATCGGCTCCGGCTTCCGGTTTGAGAACGAATGGCCGTTGGCCCGGACGCAGTGGCGCAGGCTGTATTTGCGCAGCTTCGGCAAACTCCGCTGGGAAGCTGATCCAGAGGAAAATATTCCGCCCGACAGTTTTAGCCACTTGCCGCCAAATATTACGGCAGATGTGCACTCGCTAACGTACACGACCGATCCTTTTACACGCCCGACAGAGTTTACAGGTCCGGTCACACTTTATCTCCATGCAGCGATAGATGCCGAGGACGCCAATTTTATCGTGAAACTGTGGAACATCCTGCCGAATGGAGATAGGCTGCCGATTTCACGCTGGGGGGCACTAAGAGCTTCGCACCGGTTGGACCAAGAGAAGTCCAAGCCTTGGGAACCTGTCCATGATCACACCAAAACGGTGCCGGTGAAGCCTGGGGAGATCAACGAGTTCGTCATAGAGATCAATCCCATCGGCATGGTGTTCCAACCCGGCCAACGGATACAGCTTGAAATAAAAAGCATGGACCCGGGGGCTTATCAGCAGTATAGCTGGACGGGAAAGGTAGGCAATATGGGGCCTGTCCCCAGCGCTAAGACGATCAACTACAAGATTTTTCGCGACGCGAAGTTCCAGTCTTATCTCCTGATGCCCTGCATCCCATTCACATCAAAGGAAAATCAGGTGCAGCCGCTGTCTTAAAGCAGCGTGTTTCTTGGGTTCACCCCGCAGCCTTTGTGCGATGTAGCGGGGTGAACGCGAATGAAAAGCAGGAGGTGTCGGTAAAAATGTCTAGCAATCCGTCTCATCGGACATTAGCGGGCAGAGTGGACAACATGCAGGTAAGCGGTTGGCACTGGAAACTGCTGCTGTTGTGCGCGATGGGGATTATGTTGGAAAACTATGATGCCATCTCGTTGGCAATGGTGATGCCGGTGATCGCGCGGGAGTGGGAAATACAGCCTTCTATGATCGGCGTGCTTCTATCGGGCAGTTCACTGGGCCTTTTAATCGGAGCTTTTGTTTTTGGAACGCTGTCAGATATCATTGGCCGAAAAAAATCCTTTCTCTTTACTACAGCCGTTTTCTCTTTGTTCGTATTTCTATCTACTTTTTCTAACAGTTTTACACAGCTTTACATCGCCAGGGTTCTGGCAGGGATTGGGCTTGGGGGGTTCATTCCGGTGGCATCTGCCTATGTCAGCGAATTTGCTCCCGTAAAAGTCAGGGGGCGTTTCATGGGTCTGTTCACGATAGGCAATGGAATCGGTTACTGCTCGGCTGTCGTGGCCGCCATGTTTCTTGTGCCGGCCATGCAGGACGGTTGGCGTTTGGTATTTGCGGTTGGCGGAATCGGGGTTCTGCTGATTCCTATCGTTTACAAAACGCTTCCGGAGTCGGTAAAGTGGCTTCAGGGCAAGGGGAGAATAGCAGAGGCGATCAGTACCGTGGAGGGGATAGAAAGGAAAGTTCTAGGCAAGATAACGGTGCCGCACGATGAGGCGGTCGAACTATCGCAACAGGGGGCGCAAGCATCTGGACCAAAACAGAATCGGTTTCGCACCCTGTTTACCAAAGATCTTCTTACTTCCTCCGTTTTGGCGGCGATAATCTGGTTTGTTTCGGGGTACACCTTCTACGGTTTTATCCAGTGGATGCCAACTTTTCTCACCAAGAACATGGGTTATACGCTAACCGCGGGATATACCTTTACTTTGATCGGCGCTCTTATTGGAACAGGTACACCCGGAATCCTTGTCGGATGGAGCAGCGATTACCTCGGGAGGCGTCCCACGCTGATTCTGTGCATGCTGATGTACGCAGCAGCGGGTTTTCTCTTTCTTTGGTTTGGGGGATGGTGGATTTTGCCTCTCTATTGGTTTTCATCGGCCATGACGTCCGCCCAGTATGTATATTCACCGGAATTGTTTCCCACCACGGTTAGAGGAACCGGTTTGGGGTTTTCCTCCAGTATTGGACGTGTAGCGGGGTTCCTGGCTCCGATGATGATCGGTTTGACGGTGCAAGATTACGGTCTTGGCGGGGTCATCACGATAAACGGAATTCTGCTGGTCATCTGCACAGTCGTTATTCTGCTTTTAGGGAAAGAAACGCGAGACCGGAGTGCAATGAAAAAACAGTCGCCTTCGCTCTAAAGAATCGAAAGATGACCTGTCTGCCAACAAGAAAACGACTGTCCGCTGCAGGAGCCGGACGGTCGTTTGCTAGTTTTACTCTTTTGGCTTGTACCCCAGTTTAGCGCAAATACGCGCCCCGTATGCGAGCACTTTTTCGATCAAAAAGTTCTCTCTTTCCTCTGTCACATTAAAATTGACATAGCCGATGCTGATGGCTCCCAACAGTTCATTCAGCTGATTAAAAACAGGTGCTGCGACTGACGAGGTGCCCTTCGTCTTTTCCCCGTGGCTGATCGCGTACCCCGCTTTTTTCACATCGAGCAGCATCTGCATAAAGTTCTCGGTCTCCTCTTTTTTCAGCAGCGAATTCACGATTTTCAAGGTATCATTCTGCGGCATATGTGCCAGCATGACTTTATTTGCGGCCCCGATGGTCATCGGGATCCGGATTCCCAATTGATCGTACACGCGAATCGAATTGGTGGGGCAGTCGATTCGTTCGACGATTAAGGATTCCAATCCGATCGGTTTGCTAAAGTAGACGCTTTCTTCAACCTCAAGCATCAATTTCTCCATCTCCGGACGAACCAGACTGACGAAATCGATCGTATCGTACATCTGCAAACCGTATTCCAGCCAGGTATTCCCCAATGAATAGAGTTTGGTATCCGGATCTTGCTGGATCAACCCGTGTTTCTTCATCGATTGGAGCAGACGATGCAGCGTACTTGCGGGCAAATCGCACTCTTTGGATAGCTCCGTAATGGAAAACCACTTTTTTGTTTCGTTTCCGGCTAGGATTGCTGTTACCTGCATGGCCCGGTCAATCGTTTGCATATATTCATCCCCTATTCAAGTATCCCTAACATAACTATAACTGAAATTATGGTTCCATTTAAATGGTTCGGTCAATTGGGAATATATTGACACAGGATGGCTGCTGCTATAATATCAACTTATAAAATTCCTGTCAAAGGAATCTCATTCCGATATGTGGAAAAGGAGGTGTGCAGACTTGAATTACTGCCAATCGATGTACAACAAGCTTCACACTGTCATCGTAAAACATCCCAAGGAAGCTTTTGTCAGTCAAGAGCACCTCAGCAAAGAATGGAAAACGTTCAACTTCATCGAAGAACCTGATTTTGCCGAAGCGTTGAATGAATACGAGCAGTTTCTCGACATCTTAAGGAAGCATGTGGAGCGCATTGAATTTTTGCCCGCTTCTGAAAGTGTCGGACTCGATTCCATCTATGCCCACGATCCTGTCAAGTTCACGCCGAAGGGAGCGATCCTTTTACGGTCGGGGAAAACGCTGCGTCAGCCCGAAGCTGCCGCCTATAAACGGTTTTTAGAAGAGAAAAACATTCCCATCGTAGGAGAACTGACCGGCAGTGCTGTCGCGGACGGGGGAGACCTGGTCTGGCTGGACGACCGGACGCTTGCCATCGGACGGGGCTACCGGACGAATGACGAAGCGATTCGGCAAATCAAGGAAATGACCAAGGGTGTGGTGGATGAATACATCGTTGTCCCGCTTCCGCATGATCAGGGGGAAGCCGAATGTCTCCATCTCATGTCGATCATCAGTCTCGTCGATGCCGATCTTGCCGTCGTCCATTCGAGGTTGATGCCGGTCTTTTTCAGGCAGTCCCTGATCGAGCGGGGGATTCAACTGATCGAAGTGCCCGAAGCCGAATACCAGAACCTCGGCTGCAATGTTCTCGCTCTGGCGCCCCGTGTTTGCGTGATGCTTTCTGAAAACCCTTACACCAAGCAGCAATTAATCGAGGCGGGGGCGACGGTGTACGAATACAAAGGGCGCGAAATATCTTACTTGGGAACAGGCGGACCGACTTGTCTGACCTGTCCGGTGATTCGCGTATAACGCTGACCAATACCATGAGGAGGGACCCAGCATGTTTACAAAGACGATTGTCAAAACACCCGGAGAAAGCTATATCCATGGACTGACCACGGCAAATCTCGGAACGCCGATTTACGAAAAAGCGCTGCAGCAGCATCAAGCATACAGAGAAGCACTGAAAACCTGCGGGGTAGAAGTGATCGTCCTGCCGCCAAGCCCGGAGTTCCCGGACTCCACGTTTGTAGAGGATACGGCGGTGCTCACTTCCGAATTCGCTGTCATTTCGAATCCCGGAGCTCCTTCCCGCAATGGAGAAATCAGGGAAATGGAGCCGGTGCTGAAAAACCATTACGAAAAAATCTACCATATTACAGCCCCTGGCACCCTTGACGGTGGAGACGTGCTGCAAGTAGACCGCCACTTCTATATTGGCTTGTCCGATCGAACGAACCTGGAGGGGGCCGAGCAGTTGCAAAAGATTTTGCAGTCGGAAAACTACCAGGCGACGATTGTCCCGTTGGAAAAATTCTTTCACTTAAAAACGGGCATCTCTTATTTGGGCAACCGAGTCATTGTCGTTGCGGGCGAATTCGTTGAGCATCCGGATTTTCGCGAATATACGAAAATCGTTGTTCCGCCTGAAGAGGAATACGCGGCCAATTGCATCCGGGTAAATGATTACGTCATCATTCCGGCCGGCTATCCGCAAACCAAACAAAAGATAAACGAAGCGGGTTATCAGACGATAGAACTGGAGATGTCTGAATTCCGCAAATTGGACGGCGGCTTGAGCTGCTTGTCGCTGCGTTTTTAATTTGGAATTTGTCCCGGCCATCCTAAGAGAGGTGTGAGAACCATGAACGATCAGGACCTGCAGAAAAATCAGTTGAATCGTTCGATGAAGAGCCGCCACTTGTTTATGCTGTCCCTCGGGGGAGTCATTGGAACAGGATTGTTTTTAAACGCCGGTTATACCATACACGAAGCGGGGGCGGGCGGAGCGCTGCTCGGTTATTTGTTCGGCGGCTTGATTCTCTATATGGTTATGGTGTGCCTGGGGGAACTTGCCGTCTACATGCCTGTTACCGGCTCATTTCAGACGTATGCGAGCAAATTCATCAGTCCTTCTGCCGGTTTTTCTTTGGGCTGGATGTACTTCGTCGGGTCAGCTACAACGGCCGGCGTCGAATTTACCGCGGCAGGCATCCTGATGCAGCGATGGTTTCCAGGCATCTCGATATGGCTTTGGTGCGCGATTTTTATCGTCGTCTTGTTTGTGCTCAACGCCCTGACCACGAGGGGCTTCGCGGAGGCAGAGTACTGGTTCGCCGGGATCAAAGTGCTGGCCGTCATGTTCTTCATCATCATCGGTTTTGGCGCTATTTTCGGTATGGTCCCCCTGGCCGACCGCCCTGCTCCATTTCTGGCAAATCTGGCGCCGGCCGGGCTGTTTCCAGCGGGGTTTGTCATCCTCTTCGTCACGATGATGAATGTGATCTTCTCCTACCAAGGGTCGGAACTGATCGGAATTGCCGCCGGGGAGAGCGAAAATCCGCAGAAGAACATTCCCCGTGCGATCCGCAACGTGCTGTTTCGAATCATCGTGTTTTACGTCGCGTCGATCGTCATCTTGTCTGCCATTTTCCCATCGGCTGAACTGGGACTATTGGAAAGCCCGTTCGTGACCCTCATGGACCTGGCGGGCATTCCGTTCGCGCCGGACATCATGAACTTCGTGATCCTGACCGCCATTTTATCTGTGGGCAATTCCTGCATTTACGCGTCAACCCGTTTGCTGTGGGCGATGGCGGGCGAAGGAATGGCGCCAAAGATGTTTGGCAGACTGTCGAAACGGAAGGTTCCGTTTTCTGCACTGGTGTTTACGATTCTCTTTTCCCTGTTATCTTTGCTGACCAGCGTGATCGCAGCCGACACGGTATTCGTTTTGTTGATGTCAATTGCCGGGATTTCTGTTACGATTTCATGGATTGGCATCGCTTTTTCGCAGCTGATGTTTCGGCGCAAATACTTGCAGGCAGGGGGGAAAGTAGAAGATCTGCAGTACAAAGTGCCGTTTTACCCGCTCATTCCCATTGTTTGTATCGTCTTTTGCGTATCCATCCTGATATTTTTAGCATTTGATCCGACCCAAATCGTCAGTTTGCTGATCGGCATCGGATTTTTACTGGCCTGTTTCCTGTATTACCATTTTAGACATGCGAAAAAACAGAAAGACATCACAAGTACGGATGTTGATTCATTATAAGTTGAAGGGGATATGGAGTCATGACACAGCTCAGATGGGGAACGCCAGAGGCTCGGCGCAGGTTATTGTGTGAAGCGGTAAGCTGGAAAAGCATGACGCTGACACAGGGAGAGCGAGACTTTCCGCTTAAAGTGCAGGAAAAGCTTCGAGAATTGGCGTATTTTCAGCAACATCCCGATTGTCTAAGGCTTCACGACGCCGATATTGGACGGCGCTTTGTAACCGCTTTATACAAGCATTCCTCCGCCGCCAAGACCATTGTGCTCATCAGCCATTTTGATACGGTAAATACAGAAGAGTATGGAGATCTCGAACCTTTTGCCTACCAGCCGGAAGAATTGACCCGGCTGCTGTGCGGGAGAATCGACGATTTGCCGGAAGAGGCCCGGCATGACCTGGCGTCTGGTCAGTATTTGTTCGGCCGGGGCACGATGGATATGAAGATGGGACTTGTCATGCACATGGGGCTGATCGAAAAGGCGTCTGTCGAACGTTGGCCGATCAATCTTCTCTTGTTGACCGTGCCGGATGAGGAAGTCAATTCGGCCGGCATGCGAGCTGCCGTCACCACTTTATTGGAGTTGAAGGAAGAGCATGGACTCGACTATCAGCTCTTCTTAAACGGGGAGCCGGTGTTTCCGCAAGGACCGGGAGACCACAATTATTACGTCTATTCAGGGACCATCGGCAAAATCATGCCGTCCGCCCTGTTTTACGGAAAAGAGACGCATGTCGGCGAACCGCTCAGCGGGATCACCGCCAATTACATCGCCTCGTTTTTGACCCAGCGAATGGAGTGGAACAAGAATTTTCAGGAGACGGTTATGGGCGAGACGACACCGCTTCCGGTCACCCTGCAGCAAAAAGACTTAAAAATGGAGTACTCGGTGCAAACGCCGTATCGCGCGGCAAGCCTCTACAATGTATTTGTGCTGAAGCGAACCGCTGCGGAAGTCATGGATATTTTCGAAGCGGTGGCGAAAGAAGCGGCCCAAGCTTGCAATGAAGCCTATAAGGCCGTTTGCCGGGAGCAGCGTATTGAACCTGTAGGAGAAGTGCGCGTCCTGCGTTACGAAGATCTGCTTGCCCATGCTGTCAAAAAACTAGGGACAGAATCCGTCGAAGCGATGAAAGCAAACATTCTCGCACACGAAGGCTGGGACGACCGCGAAAAATCGCTTCGCATTGCCGATACCCTGATGATTCAATGCCAGGAGCTGGCGCCGGCGATGGTCCTGCTGTTCGCGCCGCCGTATTATCCGGCGGTCCATTCTTCCGATGATGAGCTCGTCGTCAGATGTATCAAATACCTGAAGGAGCAGGGACAGCAGAAATTTGCTTTGCCCGTTCATCAGATTCACTTCTTCAACGGCATCTGCGACCTGAGCTATGTCAACTACCAGGACGACACGGAAGGCTGGACCTCATTCGTGACCAACACCCCCGTCTGGGGCGACAGCTACAGCATCCCGTTCGAAGCGATGAAACAGCTTCAAGCGCCGGTTATGAATGTCGGACCATTCGGGAAGGATGCACATAAGCGGACAGAGCGGCTGCACGTCAAAAGCGCGTTTGAAGAAGTGCCGGAGCTGGTGGAAGGCCTGATAAAAATGATGATTGGTGAAACGATCAAAACCAGCTGACATTGGTCGAAAAAAAACCTCCACATCATGGGGTTTCCCGGATGTGGAGGTTATTATTACCTTTTCCTCTATTGTTTCAGTTGAATCGGCACTTCCCATTTGACATCGCGATTTACCTTCGTAATGCTGTCAAAGGAAAGCGTCAGCTCTTTCGGCTGTTTTTCCAGATCGCGAATAAAGATCCAGGAGTGGAAGCTGATCGTGCCATCCGGATTTTTTACACGCTTGGTGGTGGCATCGTAACTCAACTTGTTTCCACTGGCATCCGCGACCTCAAACCTGGGAATATCAACCCTGTCTTTGGCGAATTTCCCCTCCACTTCCAGGATCGCAACCTTGTCGGAAAGAATCGCGTCTCCGGTTTGTTCTTGATTCGTGTCTGTCATGCTGACGTATATGCTGCTAAAGGACCTTCCATTGATATTCTCAACCTTGTCGGAAACAACCGCATTTCCGATCTGCTCTTGATTCGTGTCTGTTTTTAGGCGGAAGCTTTTGATGGTAAAGGAGCTTCCATTGATATTCTCCGTAATCGGTTGGCGAGACAGTGTGTCGGGATCAAAGGAGCGGGAGAAAAATACCGGCTCTTGCGAATAGATTCCGAGCAATTGGAACCTCAGATTCTGTTCTTTTAGGGGCGTGAAGGCGTGGGCCTGACTGATCTTGCCTCCCAGCTTGCCCTCTTCTTCTTGCATATCCTGTTCGGGAAGTCTGTTCTTCTCATCGTTGAATTCTCGATCGAACTCGTCATCATAAGCGGCGACCACCTGTCCCTGACCGTCCAAAATATGATAATGCAAGCCGTAACTGGCGATCGAATAGCCCAAGAGCTTTGCAACAGGCAGCGGCTTTCCTCGCTTCGCCATTGCCTCTTCCAGTTGCTTGATGCGGTCCGCGGTCAGACTGGTTTCCATCTGCAGCCGAGTGACGCTGGGCAGGAATTGAACATGCTGCAGGGACAGGTTGATTCCCTCTGGTGACGTGAACTGCTGGTTGATCTCCGTTGTTTTCACCGCCAGCTGTCCTTTTTCCAGGTCAACCGGAATCGTTACTTCCCACTTGCCCTTTGTCGAATCAATCTCTCTGATGTCAACGTGAATGTTGAGCTGTTTTGGTTCGTTGCCCTTTAAATTAAATTCAAAAACCCCGTCGACTGGGCTCCAGCCGCGCAGACCGCTAATTAGCTGTCCGGATGTGTCCTGAATCGTGCAGACGTCGTCAAAACCCTTCGCCCCCTTGATA
Organism: Brevibacillus sp. B_LB10_24; assembly: GCF_046036945.1. Classification (NCBI taxonomy): domain Bacteria; kingdom Bacillati; phylum Bacillota; class Bacilli; order Caryophanales; family Paenibacillaceae; genus Brevibacillus; species Brevibacillus sp. B_LB10_24. The sequence continues at coordinate 75,564 of NZ_JBJQOQ010000004.1, forward strand.
TCCTTCGCCTCAAAGTCATCGCCATTTTTATTTAACGTATACTTGACATACACACGCGAGGGGTCGGCAAACACCTCAGTTATGTTCAAGGTGATACCCTGATCTGTGACACTCTGATCGACCGTACTTGCGTAGCCGTTTGCGGCAGCTTGCCGGACTCCCTCATCGACCTTGTCGCTCGTGCCAAAAAAGATTTGTTTCACGTATTCAGGCACATGTTTGACGTATGCGGCAAAAGTCGGAGAGACAAACGCACCCAGCGATACGGCCAGAACAAAACCCGCTGCGGTAAAGGTTATTTTTTTCATCCATTCTTTCCCCTTGGTTTTTTGATGAGCTCTCATCGGCAGGCTGGTTCGCTGTTCCGGGTGTGGGCCTTGTTCGGGAAGTTTAGAGAGCAGGGCAGCCATCACTTCGTCCGTAAAGGATTCCGGCACATGTACCCGCATGACGACCTGGTCAAACGTCTGGAGGTCGGCAGCATACTGCTTCAGCGAACGTTGGCAGTGACTGCACTGGGTGAGGTGCTGCTCCATCTGTTCCCTTTCTTCATCGGCCATCTCTTGATCCAGGAATCTCATCATCTCTTCAGAAGTCATACACTTCACATGCGCTCCCTCCTTTTGCCTCTGCTGCCATGCGTTCACGCAGCTTCTGCCGCGCCCGGAACAAGCGAACCTGCACCGTATTGGTGGAGATATCCAGAATTTCTGCTATCTCCTGATAAGACAAATGCTGCGTATGGCGCAAGAGAAAAATAATGCGATAATCTTCCGGCAGCTTTTCGATATGCTCCTCCAGCCGATCTCTTTGCTCTTTTTTCAGGTAAATCGATTCTGGCGTGGTCTCCGTACGCACATTGATACTGTCCAAAGGTACGGTTGCGCCTTGTTTTTTCTTGCGCAGCTCGTCGATACAGTGATTAGTGGCAATCCGGTACAGCCAGGCCGCGAATTTCTTTTCGCCGGAATACTGCTGCAGACGATAGAAGGCTTTGATAAAAACCTCTTGGGCCATATCTTGGGCATCTTGCGGATGACCGGACATGCGATACATCAGAGCGAAAATTTTTTGTTTATATCTGGCAATGATCTGGCTGTATGCCTGGGTGTCACCGGTGAGCACCCTTCGTACCAGATCCTTGTCGTCATCCATTTTTTCTCCTCCCCTCTGCAAAGGCACTGCGCAGTTTTTTGCCCCTTTTCACTTTCACGTTAAGTAAGACGGAAGGAACCGATAAACCTTACAGGACTTGTGAAAATAATCGGCCGGCCTATTAAATAAGTTTTTCTTATTCATTTTCATAGAATATTTGTATTTCGGTTCTGCTCTGACAAAAAATATAATTCATACAAAGATCAACATTATGTTATAGGAAAAGGGGCAAGAGATTTTGCACGGTTTGGAAAAAGACGGGGTACGGCGGTTTACCTAAGGTTCTCCCGGATGCGTTCGTTTGACACCGATGCGGACATGCGGAAATACCCTTCGCCCGACGGCCCGAATGCGCTGCCCGGCGTCACGATCACATGTGTTTTTTCCAGGACGGTTTTGACGAAATCGCTGGATGTATAGCCCGCGGGAACGGGTGCCCAGACGAAGAAGTAGCTGGCTTTGGAAAAATCGACGTTGATGCCGATCGCCGTGAGGGCCTCGACCATCATTTGCAAACGTTCAGCGTATACGCCGTTGTATTCTTCAATGCAGCTTTGATCGCTTTGCAGTGCGAAGGCGGTAACCGTGGAAAGCCACCATATTGTAAGCGGAATCATTTGCGACCGCGGTTTGATGCTGACGGGCAAATTGAACGGCCCGTTCAAAAAAATCGAGATCTGCAACAGCCGTTGTTGGATTGTTCGGGTAATTCAGAAACATGAGTTTGGCTTGCTCGCGCACGTCCTGCGGAATGGAAGCGAAATCAGGGAGGTAGCCGTTCCCCTCCCGCAGGGGCATGTCGTAATAGCGGCCATTGGCCAGATGGGCAATCCCTTCTTTTGATCCGATGAGCGCCAGGACCTCTGTTTCCGGGTCGAGCTCTACCTGAAAATGCCGCTGGTAGTAGTCGGCTACGGCTTCTCTGAACTCTCGGCAGCCCTGGAATTCGGGGTCGCCCATTCCCAGATCGATCACGTCAATCCCGGACTGAACCATCTCTTCTTTTTTCTTTTTGATTTCCGCAAACATGTAGGGAGGAATCTGCGCAACTCGGTTTGATCTGAACATGATATCACCTCACTCAAGTAGTCAGCCGCTAATCGAAAATATGTTCCGTTATATATGAAAAATTATGTACATCTGAAATTTTCAGTAAGATATGGGTAAAAAAAGAGAGATGAAACCTTCTCTCTATCATTTTGTCCGTGATTCCTTCAGCTTTTTTCTCGCCTGCAGCGTATTTAGCTTGTGCATGCGGGCATATTGCTCGATTTCGGAGAACGGCCGCTTTTCTTCCAGTAAAGAAATGATCACTTCGTGTTCTTGGATCGATTCTTTTGCTCTGCTCGGAATGAACATCGAACCAGCTCGTCTGATGGTATCCAATCTGGACCACAAGTGCCGGATGTGATCCGTCAATAATTTATTGGGGCAAAATTCGTAGGTGTAGAAGTGAAATTCCTTATTTAATTCTCCAAAACGGACAAAATCAAAATCCTCCAAAGCTCCTTTCATCTGTTGATTGATGTTTCGCAGATTGTCAATCTTGTCGGCTGGAAAGGTCAGCGAGCTTAAGGCAATGGCGTACCCTTCCAACAGACTGAGCAGTTCCATCGTCTCGAAGTATTCCTGTTCGTTGATCAGAGCAACGATCGCGCCGCTGTTGTGTTTGGTCGTGACCAATCCGTCTGACTCCAGCTGACGAATCGCTTCGCGGACAGGGATGGGACTCATGGAAAGCTCCCTGGCTATTTGGTCTACTACAAGTCTTTGCCCGGGAGGATATTCACCCTCGACAATCCGGGAGTAGATCACCTGGTAGGCAAGCGCCTGTTTGCTGGTGCTTTGTTTTTTCTCTGTCATGAGCAGATTGTATATCAAATCATATATGATTTCAATACATTTCTTATATGATTATTTGTGGTATAATCAAATAAATAAATTTTCAAAATTTTTAAATCGAACGGGGTGTGCCTATGTTAGCGAGAGACTTTGTGCTGGAAACGTTCCGGAAATACGGGGTAGAGTACTTGTTTGGCAATCCGGGAACGACGGAACTGCCGCTGGTCGACGGCCTTGTCCACTATCCCGACATTCACTATGTGCTTTCTTTACACGAAGACATCTGTGTCGGCATGGCTGCAGGCTATGCAATGGCCACCGGCAAGCCCGGTGTAGTCAACCTGCATGTGGCGGCCGGTCTCGGGCACGGCTTCGGCAATCTTTACAATGCGTACCGGGCCGGGGTGCCGCTGATCGTGACGGCCGGACAGCAGGACACCCGGTTTGGCGTACAGGAGCCTGCGCTGTGGGGCGAGATGGTGGAGATGGTGAAGAGCTATACGAAATGGAGCTGGGAGGTGAAGAATGCGGCAGAACTCCCCGTCGTGCTGCAGCGGGCCTTTAAAGTCGCGCTCACCGAACCGATGGGCCCGGTGTTTTTGTCCTTTCCATCCGATGTGATGTGGCAGGAAACGGCGGCCGATCCGATCCCGTTGACGATGATTGCGGCAGACGTCCGCGGCGACCTGAAGGCGATCCAGGCGGCGGCGGAAGCCCTCCGGTCAGCGGCCAATCCGATTATCGTGGCGGGCGACCGCATCGGCAGCACCGGGGCTGTCCCTGCCTTGGTCGAATTGGCTGAGTTGACCGGGGCGATGGTTTATGCGGAACATCAGGTGTCCCGCTTGAATTTCCCTTATACTCATCCGCAGTTTCAGGGGCGTTTTTTGCCTAACGGGCCGTTTATCCGGCAGGCGCTGGCAGAAGCCGATGTCATCCTGTTTGCCGGCGTGATCAGCCAGGCGCCGCTGCTCTACTTTGACCAGCCTTTGGTGCAGAGGGAAGCGAAAGTCATCGCGATCGACAGCGGAGAGTGGGAGCTCGGCAAAAATATGTTTGTCGATATCCCGATTATCGCCAATCCGAAGACAGCCCTTGCGGAGATGTGCGAACTGATCGGCCAGCAGGCGACCGAGGAGGAGCGTAGGCAATTTGCCGCCCGCAAGGCCAGGGCCATAGCAAAGCGGCAGGAAAAAGAGGCGGCAAAAAGAAAGGAACTGGAGGAGACGTACGACAGCATCCCGCTGTCTCCGGCCAGAGTCATTCACGAGTTGAATCAATACCTGCCGAAAAACGCGTTTGTCGTCGACGAATCGGTCACGTCGGGAAAATACGTTCACAACTATCTCAATTTGCAGCAGCCAGACAGTCTGATTGCCTTAAAAGGAGGCGGGCTGGGGTATGGCATGCCGGCGGCTCTCGGCGCTCAGCTTGGACTTCCTGACCGGAGAGTCGTCAACATCATCGGGGACGGCTCATCCCTGTATTACATTCAGGCTTTATGGAATGCCGCCAAATACAGCCTGCCTGTCGTATTCGTGATCTTGAACAACCAGAGCTATATGATCCTAAAGGGCGGCATTCTCAACATCAACGGCGAATCGGCCAAGCAGCGCCACTTTCCGGGGATGGACCTGACTCCGCCGATCGATTTTGTGAGGGTAGCTGAAGGGCTTGGCATTGCAGCAGCCAAGGTAACTTCGCCGGATCAGCTTGCGCCGGCTTTCCAAAAAGCCTTTGACGAAAGGAAACCGATCCTGTTGGATGTCCATATTGACCCGACGGTAAAGGTGTTCCTGCAGTAAAGCTGCTGCCTGCTTTGTGAAACCAATCACGGAAATGTATAGATATAAATTGTCACTGATATCAAACTAGTAGGACAATATGTAAAATCCTCCAATTGGAAGCCGTCTATGGAGACACAGATGCTGTCGTTGAGGGCAAAGCCGCTGGGAAGCCAATTTCCCAGCGGCTTTGCTGTGTTTGGCCTGTTTAAAAAGAGCAGAGCGAGTATTGGCAAAAGTCCCAACTGGTGAAGATTTATGATTGATTGCAGCGAACCAGGTCTGTATAATTGCATATGTATTCATCATAAATCGGACCTGCGGTCCGATAATAGGTACAAGGGAGGGTTTATATGAAAAACGAGGAACAGAAAAAGCATCCCAAAGTAATCGAGCCAGGCACACTGGTACTGACGATTGTGACCGCAGCCCTTGGGGCCGCCATCGGGATGCAATTGATTTTGACCCTGGGCATTACCGCCAATACGGCGATTATTGGCGCCCTGCTGGCCATGATCATTGCCAGAATACCGGTAACCTTGTTTCGGAAGTTTCGTTCCATCCATCGTCAAAATATTATTCAAACTTCCATCTCGTCCGCCACATTCGGAGCGGCCAACAGTTTGTTGATTCCGATCGGCATTCCGTTCATCTTTGGAAAACCGGAATTGATCCTGCCGATGCTGATCGGGGCAGCGCTGGCCATGTTCGTTGACGGTTTTCTGCTGTACAAGCTGTTTGATTCGAAGATTTTTCCCGCGTCGGGGACCTGGCCGGACGGTCGAGCCACCGCTGAATCGATCCTCGCCGGCGACCAAGGAGGGAAGCGGGCAGGACTGCTCGGAGTCGGGATCGCAGGCGGAGTCGTCGGTTCCATCCTGGGCATTCCGATGTCGGCATTCGGTGTTGCGTTTATCGGTAACATGTGGGCGCTCGCGATGTTTGGCATCGGTCTGTTGATCAAAGGGTACTCCACCACGCTGTTTGGCGTCGATCTGAAGGACTCATACATTCCGCACGGTTTGATGATTGGAGCAGGGCTGGTCGCATTGATTCAGGTATCGCTGGTCATTTTCAAGAAAAATGGGAACAGTTCTTCAGACCAGGCTGCCGTGACGAAAAGTGAAAAAGACACCTCCCGGACACTGGTGCAAGGCCTCATTCTGTACGTTATTATCGCTGTGATTCTGGCAGTCGTAAGTGGACTCATTACGCACATGTCTATGGGAATGTTCATCGGGTTTATCGTCTTTGCTGCTTTCGCCGCCTACCTGCACGAATTGATCGTCGGGATTTCGGCGATGCACTCCGGCTGGTTCCCCGCTTTTGCCGTCGCTCTGATCACGTTGATCATCGGTTTGCTGATCGGTTTTCCCCCGGTTGCATTAGCACTCCTAGTCGGATTTAGCGCTGCAACCGGTCCGGCCTTTGCCGACATGGGCTACGATCTGAAAGCAGGCTACATTCTCCGCGGCAACGGGAAGGATCAGGCTTTTGAACAAGAAGGACGGAGACAGCAATTGATCGCTGCGATGATCGCGTTCGCGGTAGCTGTCGTGGTAGTGCTGTTGACATACAAAAGCTATTTTGCGCAAAATCTCGTGCCGCCGGTCGATAAAGTCTACGTCGCGACCATCGAAGCAGGGGTATCCGGCAACGTCGCTACGGAATTGTTCCTCTGGGCGATTCCAGGCGCTTTGCTGCAGCTGCTGGGCGGTTCCAAGCGCCAATTGGGAATCTTGTTTGCAACCGGTATGCTGCTTACCTATCCGGAAGCAGGATGGGCTGTTCTGGCAGGTCTCTTGATTCGCGCTGCCGTGTTGAAATGGAAAGGCACATCCTCAGAATCGTCGATGAGCATCTTGGCGGCAGGTTTCATCGCTGGCGACGCCCTGTACAGCTTCTTTAGCTCCGTCTTCTCGCTGAAAAAATAACAGAACAAAGGTGATAAAATGGCTGTTATCTCACTGGATGAACGCAAAATGGAGGCCGCTGTATTAGGCGGCGCCGTGCTTGGCGGCGGCGGTGGCGGACCGATTGAGGAAGGCATGCAGCTGGGCAGGCTTGCGCTGGAAATCGGCGAGCCGCGGCTGGTCACAGTAGATGAGCTGGATGATGAAGACTGGATCGTGACTGTCTCGGCCGTCGGAGCTCCCGCGGCTGAGGAACAGTACGTCAAACCGATTCACTACACCCGTGCCCTGGAGCTGCTGCTCGAGCGCTCCGAGCACAAAATCGCCGGATTGATTACCAATGAAAACGGAGCCAGCACGACTGTAAACGGCTGGTTTCAATCGGCTGCGACCGGCTTGCCCGTGGTGGATGCGCCTTGCAACGGCAGGGCTCATCCGACGGGAAGCATGGGTTCGATGAATCTGACAGAGCTGGAATCCTACGTGTCGATCCAGGCAGCCGTAGGGGGAAAGGGGAGCAGCTACATCGAGCTGTGCGCCCAAGGCTCCCTGGAGAAGATGGCTGCACTGGTGCGGCGCACCTCTGTGGAGGCGGGCGGCATGGTGGCCGTAGCGAGAAACCCGGTGCAAGTCGCCTACGTGAAGGAAAACGGATGTCCGGGGGCGATCCAGCAGGCGATCCAGATCGGGGAGCAGATGCTGGCCCACACCGGGATGAAGGCAGTCGAAGCCGTGACTTCGCTCTTGCGGGGTAGAATCGTGGAGACAGGCGTGGTCTCCCAGTACGAGTTGACCTCGACGGGCGGATTTGACGTCGGCAGGCTGAACATCGGCTCCCTCGAGCTGACGTTCTGGAATGAATACATGACCCTGGAGGCCAAGGGAGAAAGACTGGCGACGTTCCCTGATCTGATCATGGCCTTCGATGCGGAAAGCGGCTTGCCGCTCGAGTCGGCGCGGATCGCCAACGGACAGAAGGCGGCGGTGATTGCCGTTCCGCGCGAGAATTTGCTCTTGGGTTCGCCGATGAGAAACAAAAAGTTGTTTCTGCCGGTAGAAGAGGCCATCGGCAAGCCGATGATCAAGTATTTGTTTTAAAATAGAGAGGAGATGAATGCTGTGACGTTAAAGCAAACGATCACTGTTTACGAATCGATGGACAGCATGTACGCTTCCGGCAACAAAATCAAGGAATTGTTTGCCCCGTATGCTGATGTACAGGTGGATGTAGATACCGTTGCGGGAGAGAAGGGCAAGACAGACTTCGTCAAGATTTTGATTCCGGGTACGAATGGCAAGACCAAGGGAGGAGATGCGCCGACGCTGGGGATCATCGGGCAATTGGGCGGCATTGGCGCTCGTCCCAGCCGCATCGGTCTCGTCTCTGATGCAGACGGAGCGGTTGCGGCGGTGGCCAGCGCGCTGAAGCTGGCTGAGATGATAGTGAACGGCGACCGCTTACCGGGAGACGTGCTGGTGACGACGCACATCTGTCCGGATGCTCCGACGCAGCCGCATGAGCCGGTCGATTTCATGGATTCTCCTGTCGATGACCCGACGATCAACCGCTACCAGGTGTTTCCGGAGATGGATGCGATCCTCTCCCTCGATACATCGAAAGGGAACCGGATCATCAACGTAAAAGGCTTTGCGATTTCTCCCACCGTAAAAGAGGGCTATATTCTCCGCGTCAGCGAAGACCTCTTGCGGATTATGGAGATGACCACAGGTCAGCTGCCGGCGACATTCCCCGTGACGACGCAGGACATTACGCCATATGGAAACGGCGTCTTCCATTTTAACAGCATCATGCAGCCGACTGTCGCTACGTCAGCGCCGGTGGTCGGGGTAGCCATCACCACGCAATCGGCCGTTCCGGGATGCGGCACAGGGGCCAGTCATGAGGTAGACATCGCCGAGGTGGCCCGATTCGCAGTCGAGGTTGCCAAAGAATTTACCGCCGGAAAGTGTGTCTTCCACGATCAGCAGGAATACGAACTCCTCTGTGACCTGTACGGTTCGATGGCGGCGCTGCAAACACTGGGCAGTCCAGGGAAAAGGGGCTGACCGCGATGAGAAAGCTGGGAGTCGTAACCATCGGGCAGGCCCCGCGGGCTGACGTCGGCCCGATATTGGAAAAGTATATCGGAGACAAGGCCCAGATCATCCAAGTGGGAGTACTAGACGGGCTCAGCAAGGCGGAGATTGATGACGCCTTTTCCCCGGGCCAGGATGACTGCATCCTGACCAGCCGGCTGCTGTCCGGCGAGTCGGCTGTCATGTCAAGTGACAAGGTAGCTCCCGTTCTGCAGGCAAAAATTGATCAGCTGGAAGAGGCCGGCTGCAGACATATTCTCGTTCTTTGTACGGGTACATTTGAGGGACTGACGGCGAAACAGGCCTTGTTGATCGAGCCTGATCAGATCATCCAGTCGACCCTGTCGGCGATGCTGAAGCACAAAAAACTAGGCGTCATTGTCCCGCTGCTGGAGCAGCAGGAAGCCTTGTCCGGCCAATGGGGCGGCGGCCTTTCGGCAGTCTACTCCGCGGCGTCGCCGTACGCTGCCGGTCCGAGCGGAATTGAACAGGCGGCGGAAAAGCTGGCCGGCGAAGGGGTTGACGCCATCCTGCTGGATTGCATGGGGTATGTAGAAGAACACAAGGCGATCGCAGAAGCGAAGGCAAACCTGCCTGTCATTTTGTCGAACGCCCTTGTGGCCAAGATTGTTTCAGAGCTGTTTTAATTCATGGAGGTAATGAAGATGAATCCGCTGTTGATCGAAGCGAGCCGCAACATCCTGAAGACGAGTATCGGCCTGGCGCCGGGCGAGACGCTTCTGGTCGTATCCGACCGGCAAAAACAAGACATAGCGGAGGCGATCTGTCAGGCGGGCCTTGGTCTGGGAGCGGAAGCGATGCTTGTCGTCATGAAAGAGCGGCAAAAGGACGGAGAGGAGCCGCCCGGCGCGGTTGCGGCAGCGATGGAGCAGGCGGACGTGGTCATCTGCGTTACCGAATACTCGCTGACCCACACGAACGCCAGAAAAAATGCGGCGGCTAAAGGCGCCCGAATCGCGACGATGCCGGGAATCACCGCTGACATGTTTACGGAAGGGGCGATCACTGCAGACTACGGACAGGTGAAAGCCCGCACGGAAAAAGTCAGCCAATACCTCACGAACGGCCGTGAAGTGCGGATAGAAAAGGACGGCCGCACTCTGCGCTTTTCCATTGCCGATCGCGCGGGCATTGCCAGCACAGGGGTATACCTGAATCCGGGTGAATCGGGCAATTTGCCCTCGGGAGAGGCCTATCTTGCCCCCGTGGAAGGAACGGCTTTCGGCGAGATCGTTGTCGACGGTTCCATCGCCGGGATCGGGAAGGTGAGCGAACCGCTGATCGTCACGGTGGAGAAGGGGCGCATCGTCGGTGCCCAGGGAGCGGAAGCGGCTCAATTGTTGGAACTGCTCGGAGAAGGAGATGGGCTGGCATTGGGCGAATTTGGCATAGGTACGAATGACAAGGCCAGGGTTACAGGGAATGTGCTCGAGGACGAAAAGGTGTACGGCACCATCCACGTCGCTTTTGGGAGCAACCGCACCTTCGGCGGGTCCATCGATGCCGGCGTGCATATCGACCTCGTCGTCCACCAGCCTGACGTGTACATTGACGGGATAAGCATACTTCAAAAGGGAAGGTTGACCGTATAGCCATGATAGGGATTATTCGGGTCCTGACGACGTCCAATCCAGAGATCCTGGGTGAGCACGGAGTGATCATCGAAGAAAAATACGGGGTAGAGACCCGGAGTGCATGCATTCCGGATCAACCCCACGGCGTATACGATGAAGAAACGGAACGAATCGCCGTTCCCAAGATTGTCGCTTTGGGAAAAGAATTGGCCGCCTCCGGATGCCGTGTCTTGGTGGTGAGCTGTGCCGATGATCCGGGGGTAAAAGAGCTGCGCCGGCACGTATCCATTCCGGTGATCGGGGCGGGAAGCGCAACTGCATTCGTCGCCCGCGGATTCGGCGAACCTGTCGGGCTGCTCGACATTACCAGCACCCCGCCAAAGGTGATGCAGGAGGGATTGGGCGAGCAGCTGGCCTGGCACACCTGTCCTAAAGGGGTGACCAATACGACAGACTTGCTTGACCCTTCCGGCCAATTACAGGCGCTGCTGGCCGCCCAATCCCTGGTGGAGAAGGGAGCCCGGACGCTTGCCTTCGCTTGTACCGGCTACTCGACCGTCGGGATGGCGCAGCTGATTCGGAAGGAACTGGGGACGACTGTGATCGACCCGGTCGAGGCTGAGGGCTTGCTGGCCTTTTACGCCTTGAACAGATCTTGATTTGCATGTTTGTCAGCCGCTGTCAACGTGAGACGATAGCGGCTTTTTTCCATAAGGAAAGCTCCTGGGTTTTGGAGAAAGATGGCGAAAATAGCAAACTTGTACTATAATCAAGGCTGAATCTAGTGAAGCGAGGGAAAACGTGTAAAGATGGCACTGAAAACACTTGAAAACGCATTGGAAATCCTCAAATACTTCACAAGAGAGACACCGGCATGGGGTGTACGTGAACTCGCCAAAGAAGTGGAAGTAAGCCATTCCATTATTCATAGAATTTTAACCACGTATGTAAAATACGGCTTCCTGGTGCAAAACCAGGAGACCCGAAAGTACGAGCTCGGCATCAAGTTTTGGGAGTACGGCTTGCTGGTACAAGACCGGCTGCACATGTCCGATTTCGTCCACCCGGTCATGCAGACGTTGTGCGAAAAAACGGGAGAAACCGCTATCTTTACCTTGCTAGACGGCATCGAAGCGGTTGACGTGGAAATCGTGGAGAGTCCCCAGAAAGTCAAGTACCTGCTGACGCCTGGTACGAGAGCGCCTTTATATATAGGCGCTTCCAGCAAGGTGCTCATGGCCTTTCTCCCCGCTGAAAAGCAGCAGGCAGTGATTCAGAGCGGCCTTTTGTCCTACACGGGAAAAACCATCGTCGATCCGCAGACACTGCTGGCCGACCTGGCCGACATCAAGCACAAAGGCTGGTGCTTTTCGGAAGGAGAGTACTTCGAGGATACGTTTGGTCTCAGCGTTCCGCTGTTTGACAAAAAAGGCAAGGTTGTCGCTTCGCTGTCGATCGCAGGGCCGAGCTACCGGATGACGGAGGAGAAGATACCAGAGGCATTGGCCATGCTGAAAAGCAGCGCCAGAAGCATCCAGGAGTACCTGCATAAGTTTGACTTTAACGTTGGGCAGACGTAGTGCTTTTTCATATCCAGGGGGTAACGCCCTTTCGGTGGCAGAGAGCCCCCTTTAGAGTAGACATTGGAAAAACACCCTAGAGAAATCCGTGAACGATGACCCATAAGCTGGACACTTTGAAAAAAGTGATCCTCTTATGGGTCATCGTTCATCATGGCCGAAGAAGAGCTTTGATTCTTTACCGCACAACTAATACGGAGCATTTCGCATGATGCAGAACCTTTCCGCTGACACTGCCGAGCAGAACCGATGATACTACGCCATGCCCTTCCGCTCCGATCACGATCAGGTCATATTCACCTGTTTCCGCTTCCATGCAAATCACTTCAGGAGCGTTCCCCAACAGATTGTTATAATGCACGCGGCTTCTATCGGAAAACTGTTTCCACGCCTGAAAGGATGGCGTATCCTCCGGAGTTTCCAACACCGACGGATCAAACGGAATGGGAACGTACCCCATACTTGCAACCGCTGGAATGTACGGCCCAATGACATGCAGGAATGTAAATTGGGTATCAGGCATCTCGCTATAGACTTTCTTTGCCCATTCCACTGCTTTTTCGGATGCTTGAGAACCATCTACAGCCAACAGTACTTTTTGAAACATGCAGATTCCTCCCTACATTTGTTAGAACCCTAAGCTTCCATTGCTTTTTGACTTGGTAAACCGGTTTTTCATTAGTGGAAGCAGATAACGGTCAATTCCGATCGCACCGGCATTACGTCCGGAAAAGACGATAAACAAGGTGAACAAAATCATCCAGGGGTTGGTCGATACCGTCCCGGCAAACATGAATGCGAAGTTCATCATCATCCCAAAAAAACCAGCGGCTGTAGTCAAACATCCAAGAATTAGCCCAAGCCCGACCAGCACTTCCCCCCAAGAAACCAATAGGTTGAACAGCTCAGCATTAGGCAATGCAAAATGTTGCAGGAAGGCGTGGTAGATCGGGTAAACAAGCTCATCAGAACTTTTCACCGGGTTTTCCACTGCCTTTTGTAAAAAATTGTCGGCGTGAAAACCTCCTTCTTGGGTAATCTTGTGCCAACCGGCTTGAAGCCAATTCCACCCGATATAGAGCCGGGCCAGTAATAGCAGAACCGAAGCGTAGACATTTTCTCTTAACCATGTAACCGCCAAGGCAATCACCGCCATCTAAAGTTGTAGAAATCGAATGGTATTTCATCTGGTTCTGTCTGTATTGTATAAGAGGCGGAAACGAGTGTATGTAAGGGAGCTCCCTGAACTGTGTAAAAGATTCCCCTGTTTTTCCATATCGGGAACTCCTTATAAAGCCTGTGGATACGAAGAACGGCGAGACCTTTGAGCATTACCCCACATTTTCCATCTAGACAAAAATAATTGATATCGATTATCATGAAAACAGATCTGATAATGATTATCATTCGGGGTGTTACTATATGCTGTTAAGCGATTGCAGTATCGGGAAAAAAGCGAAAATCACGGCAATGTCGCTGGCCGATTCTTTCTCCAGGCGGATGATGGATCTCGGGCTGATGCCGGGAACAGAAGTGCAAGTGGTGCGGAAAGCGCCGCTGGGCGATCCGATTGTCGTACAAGTCCGCGGCTATCAGGTAAGTTTCCGCATGTCGGAAGCTAGCTGCATCGAGATAGAAGCGATGAACTAGAACGTAAAACAACATGTTAGAGCCCATGAGGAAGAAGTTGGTTGGATGAAACAGACAATCGCCCTGGTAGGAAATCCAAATGCGGGCAAGACTTCGCTCTTTAATGTCTTGACGGGGACCAGGCAGTACGTCGGGAACTGGCCCGGCGTCACCGTTGAGAAGAAAGAGGGATGGATTAAAGGGCTGGCCGGCAGCATGCTGATTGATTTGCCCGGAGTTTACAGTCTGTCGGCGCAATCCCTTGAGGAGAAGCTGGCGGTATCCTATTTGCTGCAAGAGACCCCGGATTCGATTTTAAATATTGTCGATGCCTCCAACCTGGAGCGAAATCTCTACTTTTCGGTGCAATTGCTTGAGATGGGGCTGCCGAGCATGGTGGCTCTCAACATGATGGATGTGGCAGGCTCCCGGGGGTTGAACATTGATGAACGGCTGCTGGAGCAAAAGCTGGGTGTGCCTGTCATTCCGATGATCGCCCGCAAAGGAACCGGGCAGCAGCTGCTCCTGCAGCGTCTCGCCGCGGAAGGTCCGGTGCGCAGCGCCTTGCACATTCCCTATCCCGAGCGGGTAGAGTCGGCGATAGCGGAATTGTCAGCGATACTCAGCAGGAGCAATCTAAGGCTGGCTCCGGATGTGCGCTGGCTGGCGACGATGTGGCTGGAGCGCAATGAGACGGTCGGGAAGCTGATCCGTTCGCAAGCGGAACCAGGATCGCTGCAGCAGATGGAGGACATTCGCGAAGCAGCGGGCGCCGCAGTTGACCATGAGATACGCAATGCCCGCTACGCCTGGATTGAGGCGCTGCTCAAAGAGGTCACCGAGCAGAAGAAGACCGTCGGGCAAACCTGGAGCGATCGGATTGACAGCCTGATTCTGCATCGCTATTTGGGCATTCCTATATTCCTGGCGTTTATGTATTTGATCTTCCAGATTACGTTCAGTTGGGTAGGAACAGCGCTCTCCGACCAACTGGATGCCTTTTTCAGCGGACCGGTCGCCGAAGGGCTGCAATCCATGCTCATCGGGCTCGACAGCCCGGAGTGGTTCAGCAAGCTGGCAACGGACGGCATCCTGGCAGGTGTCGGGTCGGTCCTGGTGTTTGTTCCGCAGATCGGGATTCTCTTTCTCTGCTTGTCCTTTCTGGAGGACTCTGGGTATATGGCCCGGGCGGCGATCTTGATGGATCGCTTCATGCGGGCGATCGGCCTTAATGGCAAAGCATTCATTCCGCTGATCCTGGGATTCGGCTGCAATGTGCCGGCGATTATGGCTACCCGGACGTTGGAGGATCAAAAAGGCCGATTAGTGACGGCGCTGATATCGCCGTTTATGTCCTGCTCGGCACGGTTGTCAGTCTACTCGCTGTTCGTGTCCGCCTTCTTTGTGAGCTATCGGGCGGAGATCGTGTTTCTGCTGTACCTGACCGGGATTCTGATGGCTGTGTTGACGGCACTTGTCCTAAAGCGGTTTGTAAAAGCGGACGAAGGGATGTTCCTGATGGAGCTTCCTCCCTACCGGGCTCCAATGATCAAGAATCTGCTCCTGCATACCTGGGATAAGGCGAAGGGGTTTGTACGAAAAGCAGGTACGATCATATTCGGCATGTCCGTCCTGCTGTGGTTCCTCGGAAGCTTTTCCTGGACCGGTCTTGCGCCGATGGACGAAAGCTTGCTGGCTTGGATCGGCGGTATTGTGGCGCCGTTGTTTGCCCCCTTGGGGTTCGCGACTTGGCAGGCCGGCGTTTCGCTGATCACCGGTTTTCTGGCCAAAGAGGTCGTGGTGTCGACCATGGGCATCGTTTACGGTGCCGGGGATTCCGCCAGTTCGCTCGGAACCCTGCTGCAAGGTTCTTTCACACCGGCGGCGGCCTTGTCATTTTTATTCTTTGTCTTGCTCTACACGCCTTGTGTCTCTACCGTGGTGGTCATGAAGCGGGAAACAGGGTCCTGGAAATGGACGCTGCTCTCTATATTGTACAGTTTCCTCGTGGCCTGGGTCTTTGCGTTCCTCGTCTATCAAATTGCCCGGTTCATCCTGTAAAATCATCTGGAAGCGGAGGGGAAGGAATTGATCTACGTCGTCATCGTCGCCGTCCTTGGGTTTGCCTTGTGGCAGTTGGTCTCTTTTGTGAAGCGGACAAAAGCGGGAAGCTGTGCCAGTGGCTGCAGCGGCTGCGGGTCAGACGGAAACTGCTCGATCCAAAAAGCAAAATTGCCTCCGTTAAAAGAAGAGTGAGTCATGCAAAGGGGAGCCGCGATTGCTCCCCTTTTTCACGTCTCCACCCGGGGTTTCGTCGGATAGCAGTTAGGGGCCTTTACGTCTGTAACCTCCGAGAGCTTCATCAGGTAATAGCACTCCTCCCGGGACATGTGGTCAGCCATAAGCGGCGACAAGGTGCCAAGTAGTTCGTCGGTCAGCCGCAGCTCCTCCAGTTCGCATAAGAATACCTGAAACATATGGATTTCCAGTTCTGCCTGGTGGTTGAACCGGCCCAGGGCAGGAAAGTCCGTCAGGTGTGTTCGCAGGTATCCGGCCAGTTCAATCGCTTTCAGGTAATAGTTTTCGAACTGCTTGGTAAAGTGCTCGCTCTTCTTTTGGTACTTTTTCTCGACCATATCCAAGGTGGACGTAATCGTGGCAGCATGGCCGGCGGCGTCGGACAGCCACAACAGGTGGTAGTGAATGGGATGATAGGAAGGCGGAGGATTCCCTTTGAGTAGCTCCCGCAGAATTTTTCGGTATTCATCCAGTTCATTTACCATGTGATTCAAGAAGGTAGGAGGCAAACTGATGGTTATGCTCCCTTCCAGATGCCTTCTCAATAAATGAAGCTTGAATTCCCTCAGTTCCTTCGTCAGTTCATAGGCCTTCCGGTTCACCATGTCGATTTCCCGCGGTGAGAGGTCCTCACGCGCCTCTTTCAAAAGCTGGTCAAATGAGCAGATAAAGGTATCAGCCTGATCAATTTCCGCTCGTTCTGTGGGGGCCAGTGCTTGAAAAATAAAGCGGGCGTGATCGCCGAGTATTTGCAGCCAGAAGCGGTGCTCGAACAAGATGGCATCGATCACCCTGTCAGGATTGTGCAAAATCGTCCTCCTCCTTTTTTCCTCCAAGATATGTACGTTTGCCCAAAAAGTGCTTGGAAAAATCCCGCTTGATTCTTTGACGATTTGTGTTTAATATTTAGTTAAATAACTAAATGTCTAAATCCGAAATGTGAGGAGAGGAATTTGAACGAGACATTTAAAGCTTTGTCTGACCCGACAAGAAGGAAAATCCTCGATTTGTTAAAAGAACGTGATTTGACTGCCGGGGAGATTTCGGACCACTTCGATATGACGAAGCCGAGCATTTCCCAGCATCTCAAGATTTTAAAGAATGCCCAATTGGTTCAGGATGAAAAGAAGGGCCAATTTGTCGTTTACTCACTCAATACGACAGTCTTTCAAGATTTGATCAGTTGGGCTTTCCACTTTACCCAGAAGACGGACAACAGGGGAGATGAGGTAGAAAAATGATGAAGAAACACGTGTTCCCGCTATTATTGATTGCTATTACCATCTTGATCTGGGTGATCGCGTTGCCCAACCTTCCGGCGAAGCTGCCTATACACTGGAATTTTAGCGGGGAAGTCGACCGATATTCGGGCAAGGCAGAGGCTATGCTCTTAATGGTTGGAATCATGGTTCTGATCTACGGATTGTTTGTCGCTGTTCCCCGGATCGATCCCAAAAGGGACAACTACAAGTACTTTTCCAAGAGCTATGGAATCATTATCAATTCTGTGCTGACATTGTTGGCGGTTGTGAATATCCTTATCGTCCTTGCCGGTTTAGGGTATGACATTCCAATCGTATCTTTTGTAAATTACATCTTGGGTGCCATTTTTATTGTCCTAGGCAACTTCATGCAGCAGGTCAGAATGAATTACTTTATTGGAATCCGAACTCCCTGGACGCTCTCCAGCGAGACGGTCTGGAAGAAAACGCACCGCGTTGCCGGCAAAGTGTTCTTTGTTTCCGGAGTGCTGCTCATCCTGGCTGCCTTTTTGCCGGCCGGCTGGAAGCCTGCCGTCACTTTGACGATTGTGATCATCTGTGGAGGATTGCCGCTGGCATACTCCTACTGGCTGTACAAAAAAGAGATCAGCAAACTGTAACGAAAAGAACACCGCCCCTTAAGCGAGCGGTGTTCTTTTATATGTTTGCATTGAGGTGGCGGGCTGCGTCTGTGCGGTACGCGCTGATCGCAGGCACGATGCCAGCCACGATTCCTAAGAGGCCGACGCCTCCGACCAGAGTCAAAAGTTTCCAGCTGTATGTGATACTAACCGTGATGGAAACCTGTGAACCGATGTACTGGGCCAATATCCAGGACAGGATGTATCCGAGAAAAACCCCGCCGGCACA
This sequence comes from Brevibacillus sp. B_LB10_24, assembly GCF_046036945.1. Lineage (NCBI taxonomy): Bacteria > Bacillati > Bacillota > Bacilli > Caryophanales > Paenibacillaceae > Brevibacillus > Brevibacillus sp. B_LB10_24. Next base: position 93,589 of record NZ_JBJQOQ010000004.1, read on the forward strand.
CCCGAGGAATACGACAAGCAGGGATTCCAGGAAAATAATCGTAAAAACAGAGCTTCTGTTTGCCCCGATCGCTCGCAGGATGGAAACGGTGCGCCGCCTCTCAACGGTCGTTCCGTACAGGGCGAGAATGATCGTCAACCCTGCCATCCCGAGTACCACCCAGCTGATATATTGCAGAATCTCTTCTCCGCTGCCCATCATGTCAAATATTTTGGCAATCACCTGTCCGGGAAAGACTGCTTGCGCCTCTTTTCCCTGATTGATTTCCTGGTACAGCTTCATCAGGTCCATGTAGCTGGCCGGTTTAATCAATGCAGCTGTAACACCTAAAGGCTCGTCATGGTCGTGTTCATCGCTGCCGGCGGCACTCTGAGCAGTGTCGTGATCGCCCCCTTGGTCATGCTCGTGGTGTTCATGGCTGATCCAGTAGCTGTCCATGCTCACGTAAATGCCTTGATCCGCTGGGGCAAAGACGCTGCGCAGGATTCCGACCACCGTGTACGGATGATCGCCGTGTTCCTCCGCTGATTCGATTGCCTGGGTTACGCCATGACCCGAGATAAAGCGGTCGCCGATTTTCAACCCGGACTCCTTGGCAGCTTTTGCCCCGATGACAGCTTCAAACGGTTTATTGAATATCCTGCCTGCCTCCAGTTGAAAGTACGGCGGATCAATCGGTCTTCCCTTTAGCTCAAAGAATTGCGGGCTGGTGCCGACAATCCGGTACCCTCGGTAATTGTCACCCAGGGCAAATGGGATCGCCTGGGTGACGCGCGGGTCTGCCTCAAGACCATGGTAATACTCCAGTGATATGTTTGCCAGCGGGTTATCCATCAGGAAAATCGTGTTGAACACCAATTGGTTCGCGCTGCCTTTGGACCCGACGATCATGCCGAAGGGCTCGCTGGCTTTGATAATCCCTTGCTTCACCCCGCCGGACAGCAGCATGATGCTGAGCGTCAAGGAGACTCCGATGGAGACGACGCCGATCGTGATCAGGGTTTGAATGCGCCGGTTGACGAGGTTGCGCCAGGCCATTTGCAAGAGTGACAAGTTTAATCGCCTCCTCCGGTTTCCGCCGTGGACAGATCGCGGATATGAATCATTCGATCCAATCTGCCTGCCAGTTCCAGATCGTGGCTGCAGAGCAGCAGTGCAGCGTTATTCGAACGGCAAGTCTCCATCAGCAAAGCAAAGACCTGGGCGGCATTGTCTCGGTCTAGACTTGCCGTCGGCTCATCGGCCAGAACGAGGGCAGGGCGGTTGGCCAGCGCCCGGGCAATCGACACCCGCTGCTGTTCCCCGGTGCTGAGCTGACCGGGTTTGTGATACAGCCTGTGCGCCAGCCCCACTTGCGAAAGGAGCTCAACGGCTCGCTGTCTCTGTTCTTTTGGGGGGATGGTTTTGCCAAACCGCATCGCTGTCAGGACATTCTCCACGACCGTATATCCCGGCAGGAGATGAAAGCTCTGGAAGACATAGCCGATGTGCCGGGCGCGAAAACGATCCAGCTTGGCCTCGGGCAGTCTTTCGAGCTGCTGGTCGAGCAGGTGAATCTGCCCGCTAGTCGGACGGAGAATTCCCGCGATGATGTTCAGCAGTGTGCTCTTGCCCGAACCGCTTGGGCCAACCAGGGCGACTCTCTCCTGCGCATTCATGTGAAAGCGGGCGATGTTCAAAACGTGGATCTGTTCTTTGCCGGGGAGCTGGTACGACTTCGTCAGGTTTGCAATCTCCAGCATTATTTGAGCACCTCTACGTGATCGGCGTTAATCCGGATCAAGCTGACAAAGCCTGTCTCTTCATCCGTCTGGGAACCGACACTAAGTGTCCCGGTCACCTTCACCTGGTGTTCCGTTGGAGTAATCTCCTTGCCATCCGGCATAAACACAACGACAATATCTGTCGGCCAGTCCGCATCCGTCGAACAAAAAGGACAGATGGTCAAGGCCACTTTCGTCAAAACAAAAAAACGGACTTGTGCGGTCAACGGAGGAGCCATGTACCCGATCATCTCCACCTTTTGGCCTGACAGTCGATTCACTTTATCCGAGATTTTTACTCCCCTTACCGTTACGTCAGAGTAGAGATCCTGAAAGGTCAGGCGGGTGACTGTACGGTTTTCCTTGGGAGCAGATGATTCTGTTGGGTTGGCCGCTGCTTCCCCGGTGGTTTGGTCCGGCTGTTTTGGCTGCTGCTTTGGTGCGGGCTGAGCTATGGTCTTCCCGACGCCCGGGCCGACTGTTGCCGGGGTGTTTGTCTGCGCCTTTGCCTGCTCGGGGTCTAGTTCGGCTGCTGCCGGGGCGATTGGCTGACCCGGCGTCTTCCCGGGCTCTGCTTCGACTTTTTCCGGAGTTTTTTGCTGTTCCTCGCTTTTTCCGGGGGATCCGGGGGCCGGTTCGACTGCTGCCGAGTCGCCTTGCAGTCCCTTAGCCTTCTCGCTGTCCGGAGGCTGGGTCTGACTTGGCTTGGCGGTTTCCTCGTCATCTGTTGATGGGACGGACACGGAAGCCGGCTCGGATATGGAATGAATAGTCAAATCACCCCCGCCCCCATTGGCGCGGGGAGCGGGGTGATTACAACCGGAGACGAGCAGCGCAAGGGGGAGGAGACAGGCAAACAGAGCGGTTATGCGCTTTTTTTCCGACAGCATGCGTGTGCCTCCGTCATTGCTCATTTTTGTTTGGGTTCCGGCAATTTTAGTCCAAGCGCATGGACCATGCCGAAGAATACGTCTGTGTTGTCCATCGTGCCTTTAAAGTAGCCGGAGCCCGGGCCGTACGCCATCAACGGCACATCGTCTGCCGTGTGCACCCCTTGGCTTTCAAGCGTCGGACTAATCGTTCCGGGCCGGAGGAAACGGTCGCGGTCTGGATCATCCGGATTCGCCAATTTTGCGGGGTTGGCTACGTACACGCCATCCTTGTTTTTAACGGTCGGTGAGGTTGGCACCGGGTCGAACTTGTAGTCCTCGTAGTAGTCAGGATGCGATCCGAAGACGACAGCCAGCTTGCGGTCGACATCGGGATTGTCCGGGAAGCCGTCGCCGTTGCTGTCGACATAGGTAGGGAACTTGGAAGCTTCATAGGTGCGTACAGCTTCCCTGCCTGATTTTCCGTCACCCTCCCAGTACGTGCCGGCAATGCTGACCGAGTGGGAATGGTCTGCTGTCACGATGACCAGGGTATCTCCGTTTTTCTCGGCAAAGCGCTTGGCAACGCCGACTGCTTTATCCATTTCGATGGTATCGTACGCCGCGCGCTCCCAATCCAGCGGATGGAGCTGCTTGTCGATGCTGGCCCCTTCTACCATCAAGAAGAAGCCGTTTTTGTTCTGGCTCAAAACGTCGATGGCTTTTTGCGTCATATCCCATAAATTGGGTTGATCCGTAAATGACTTCAGCTCTGCCTGGTTTTTCGTCGACCGGTCATAGTAGACGCTCATGTCGCCGGTGTGGAATAGCCCCAGCAGCTTGTCAGATTTTTTGGCTGCCTGCAATTGTGTCGCGTTCTCCACAACGGTGTACCCTTTTTGCTCGAACATATGAAACAGGTCTTTATCGTCTTTCCGCTTGGAACCAGGGGTCGATTGCGGCAGGAAGTAAGCCGATCCGCCGCCCATTACCACTTCGGGCTGCATGTTGTACAACATCTCGGCGATTTCCGCTTTATCCGAACGGCGGCGAGTGTGGGCAGCCACTGCGGCAGGAGTCGCATCCTCGATTTCGGAAGTGGTGACGATGCCGACAGACATGCCTTTGGAGCGTTTCAGCATTTCAGCCAAAGTCTCTACCTTAGGGTCGTCAAGGGAGCTTTCCGTATTGTCGGGATAGACGCCCAAGGCGTTGACAGCCGACTTGTGGCCCGTATTGTAGGCGCTGGCGCTATTGGCAGAGTCGGTAACCAAGGAGTCCATACCGGAAGTGGTCACCACTGCCCGCTGGTCGAATTGGTCCATCTCCAACAATCCGTTGTATTTTCCCTCCGTGATTCCTTTGGACATGATCCTTGCGATGGTAATGTCCGGCAATGCCATGCCGTCGCCGACGAAGAGGATGACGTTTTTCGCCTTTTTGCCGCTGTTGTCAGCTAAAACGACCTCGTACTTGACCGATTTGGAAAGGCCGTCTGCCTTCACGGTCACCTCATATGTACCCGCTTTGCTGATCGTCACGTCGCGGATGGTGAACTCCTGACTCTTTTCCGTTTGTGTTTTTTCAAAGGGTTTTCCAAAGAATTTTTCGGCATCCTGGCCGTTTACCTGGATGCTGACGGAACTTGGCAGTGCGGCAAGATCATTTAATTCCACGCGGAAGTCAAACATGCTGCCGGCCAGCATTTTTGCCCGATCGATCGGGGCGATGTAAACAGATGGTTTTCCGGTTTGCTCTGCAGCGTAAACCGCAGCAGGGTTGCCTGCGAAAAGCCCTGCGTTGTCAGCCAGCAGACAGCAGGCAAAGGCGAGACAGGTCACAGCTTTGAGTGCTTTTTTTCTCAATTTTAAATGGCACCTCCACAAGTAAAATGGCACTTTGATTATAGGAATTGATTGTTAATTCTCTTCGGGGAAGAGATTAAGAAATGGTGTTGGTTTTGTTGAGAAATTGTGGAAGCTGGACCGGCTGGAGGGAGCTTATCCATATTATGAACATCGGAGCGAATAACTTTTTGACGGATTTGGTTTGAGAAATTGGCGGTGATGTATTACACTTTTTCTATCGTTGAAGATACGTATCTTGTTTCAGGAGGCAGATGTTTTGGCTTTTTCTTTGAAAAGACGTCGGTTAAGCTCGGTTCAAATCATTGTGCTTTTTTATATCATTACCGTACTGATCGCTACAGTGCTGTTGTGGATGCCCGTATTTCACCGACCGGGCGTTACGATATCTTTCATTGATGCACTGTTTACTGCATCGAGTGCCGTCAGCGTCACAGGCCTTACCGTGGTTACGATTCACGAGGTATTCAATCACGCAGGGATTTTGCTGATCTCCTTGCTCCTGCAGATCGGCGGGATCGGCATCATGACGTTGGGGACGTTTTTCTGGCTGGTGTTCCGGCAAAAAATCGGGCTGGAGCAGCGGAAGTGGATCGCGACAGACCACAACCGGCCGACTCTGGCAGGACTGGTTGACTTGATGCGCAACATTCTGCTTTTGGCCATTTTTATCGAGTTGGCTGGAACGATTTTGCTGGGGAGTTACTTTTTGTGGGCTGGCTACCACGACAATTGGTACTCGGCCTATTACCATGGCTTTTTTGCTTCCGTCAGCGCCTTTACCAACGCCGGGTTTGACATCTACGGTACCTCTCTGACGGGATTTTCCCAGGATTACGTGTTTCAAATCATCAATATGCTGTTGATTGTGTGCGGGGCGATCGGCTTTCCCGTACTGATCGAGGTAAGAAGCTACCTGGCTCATCGCCGCATGAGGCAGCGGTTCCACTTTTCGCTATATACAAAAATTACGACGATTACCTATTTTTCCCTTGTTTTGGCGGGAACCGTGTTCTTTTACCTCTTTGAACACGGAGCGTTTTTGCAGGGGAAATCATGGCACGAAGCGCTTTTCTACTCTTTGTTCCAATCCGTTTCGTCACGAAGCGCCGGTTTGACGACGATGGATATCGGTTCGCTCTCCAACCCAACGCTGGTCATGCTGTCGGCGCTGATGTTTATCGGGGCCTCTCCCAGCAGCGTAGGAGGCGGGATTCGCACCACCACGTTTTTTGTCCTGCTGGCCAGCGTGCTGAATTACATGCGCGGCCACCAAAGCGTCAAAGTATTCGGCAGAGAACTTGTGGAAGATGACATCAAGCGCTCCTTCATGGTCTTTTTCGTCGCCATCACCCTGGTCTTCGCCGCGATTATCATGCTGCTCTGGATTGAAGAATTGCCTGTCCAGCACATCGTGTACGAGGTGTGTTCGGCCTTCGGGACAACGGGTTCATCGATGGGCATCACCTCTGCGCTCAGCACGCCCGGGAAATTGATCCTGATCATAACGATGCTGATCGGGCGCATTGGCATCATCAACCTGCTGCTCTTGCTGAAGCGAGACGAGCGGGCGATCCGCTATCACTATCCGAAAGAGCGGATTATCATCGGGCAGTAGCTTCTGTAACGGCAAGTTAAAGGCCATCCCACAGGAATGGCCTATTTTTTATGGGCATGAGCATTCGCCATGCCTCGCTTAAAGATTTCCCCAACTGTCGCTGGCAAGGTAATGTCGATGCCGGCGTCTTTTGCCGTATGAACGACGTGCACGACGCTCGCCAAGCTCATGGCAAGTCTGTCTACGTCGCCGGGGTGCTTGCCCGCGTCGAGACGCTGCGTGTGTCATAAATCGTCTAACGCAGACGCGGCCCCGGAACAAGAAGAAACGCTCTTGGGCCGTTGAAAGCACAAAAAAAATTTACATTCCCGTGTCTTATAGTTTTACGCTAATCGGAACAAATGTTTTGCGAACAAGTTACACTCTCCTTTTGTAAACAGCGCCACATTCAAGAGGCTCCTGAACTATCGATTCCCGTTAGTTTAACTGTTAAAGCTAATTTCTTTATTTAAGACTATTTCCTTTGGGGGTGTCTCCATTGGACTGGCATATGGAATTAATGCAAAAGTAATCTCACTGATATGATCGGGGAGACGCGGAATGACTAAAAAGCGTAACTGCGTCTGTCCACCGCCCCCATGGGAACCGTTTCTGCGAACAGTGTACTCTTCGCTCCCCTTCACTTCCAAGAGCAATTGCGGACGAATATGACCAATATTGTCGTTAATTTGACACTGGCTAATCTCAAGAAATACGATGCTTCCGTTCTTATGTTGCATGGAATGGGTTAAATGGTATTCAAAACCGTCTACAACGGACTTTTTCATGATAGGCAAGACATTAAGCAATTCCCCCGGTTCATTGGGTATTGTAGGGGTGATCCCCTCATTAAGAATGTGCATTAACCAACTGATATGAGGAATGTCCATATCGAATTCAGCTGCCCAGCTTATCATGATTTCTTTTTGGGGAAAGTACCTTTTACCTTTAGCAAGGTTTTTCCGATCCATCAGCAGCTTTATGATTTTTTCATCAATAGCCTTAAACTCATCATTGTATTCGTTTGGAATCGGTCGAAACTCACTCCAGCCCATTTGTAACAACTCCCTCCCAACTGGTATTTATTAATTATAACGAAATAGGATCGGTGTTCCAATTCGTGGAATTCACCAAGTATTCATCATAACTGCTCATTTAGTTGAATAGCGTAAAGCCAGTCTATTACCAGGTTGACCTATCTGAAACTTTTGTATCTCTGGACCACTTGCGAAGGGGATTTTTCCTCAAAAAACCAATACTGTTATAGTTATATTTTAATCCTGTATTAATCGTTGAATTACCTACTATTTATGGAATATTTGACTATATGTTAATACTGTATTATTATTTAACAGAAGTCTGTTTCGATCAGAAATTTAATTTGTTAAAACACATCGAGACACCCATTTAAGCAGGATGAGGAGGTAAACAGTATGTCTGACCATTCTACGATTCTTCCATTACGAAGCGGCAGCGGAAATCACTATGATCAAGCCTATGATGAAAGCCTTACTCTTTGGCCGGTCGGATACGAGACGTTCTACGTGTCTACTCGTTTCGGCAAAACGCATATTATCGCAAGCGGCCCCAACGATGCTCCGCCGCTCGTGTTGCTTCATGGAGCGTTATTTAGTTCTACCATGTGGTATCCCAATATCGCTTCATGGAGCAGCAACTATCGAACATATGCGATCGATATCATAGGTGACAAGAACAAAAGTATACCTGCAGATCTAAGCGGCACGAGAACGGGGTACGCCGATTGGCTTCTCGATGTATTTGACAATCTGGGGATCGAAAAGGCACATATGATTGGACTTTCGCTTGGCGGGCTTCATGTCATGAATTTTGTTATACGTGCGTCCCAGAGAGTGGAAAGGGCGGTTATACTTAGTCCCGCGGAAACGTTCGTATCATTTCATCAGGATTTCTACAGATACGCACTTGGCCTTGTTGAGCCGAACGGAGTTGAAAATTTTCTAAAGTGGATGATGGCAGACCGTCATGTGCTGCCAGCAAAGTTTGCGGATCAGTTTCATACAGGAGTTGTGTGGCGGGATGAAACAAGAAGCCAACAGCCTAAAGCCGACGGATTTCCATATGTCTTCACCGACGCCGAATTACAATCCGTAAAAGTTCCCATTCTTTTATTACTTGGGGAACATGAAGTCATGTACGACCCGCAAGCAGCCTTGCATCGCGCTTCTGCATTTGTACCTGGTATTGAAGCGGAAATTGTTAAAAATGCCGGCCACGTTTTATCGATGGAACAGCCGGAATACGTGAATGGACGTGTATTGAGTTTTTTGGGTAAATGAAAGGACGGCTTGGTAAAAGGTGGTACCCGACTCATCGGGTGCCGCCTTTTATGTACTGGCACAGTTGATCCCAAGCAATTTTTTTGAAAAAATGATAACTTATATGCATGATTATGATGCAAACATGGAATTAGAAGTTATCATTTTGGTGGAGTATGATAGAAGGCGAGGTAAGGATAGTGGAACTGCATCAAATTCAATATTTCCAAACAGTTGCCCGCACCCAGCATTTTACCCAGGCGGCAGAGCTCCTCTCCATTTCGCAGCCGGCGCTCAGCCGGTCGATCAACAAGCTGGAAAAAGAATTAGGGGCGCCCCTGTTCGAACGGCGGGGGCGGAACGTTGTGCTCAACCACTACGGTGAGCTGTTTCTGCAGCGGGTAGAACGCGCAATTGAGGAGCTTGAAGTCGGGAAGCGTGAGATCCAGGATTTGATCAACCCGGACCACGGCACGGTCGCTTTGGCCTTTTTGCATTCGTTGGGCAGCCAGTTTGTTCCGGAACTGCTCAGTTCGTTTCGGATGAAGCACGCCAACGTCAACTTCCAGCTGTATCAAGCGGCGACAAAGATGATTCTGGAACAGCTGAGGTCAGGGAGAATCGACCTTGCCCTCACTTCGTTTCAGGAAGGATTGGAAGGGATCTGCTGGGAACCGCTGCTCACGGAGGAGCTTTTCCTGATCGTATCCATCCATCACCCGTTGGCACAGCGGGATCAGGTCGAGCTTTCGGCGGTTGCCGAAGAACCGTTTATCGCCTTTAAGGGCGGCTACGGGATGCGCACGATCACGGACCAATTGTGTCAACTGGCCGGGTTTGCGCCCAAAGTGACGTTTGAGGGCGAGGAGATTGCCACTGTTGCCGGGCTGGTGGCTGCCAGGCTGGGGGTCGCCTTGGTTCCCGATGTAAAGGTGCTGGACAAGACAAAGGTCAAGCTGCTGCGCGTTTCCAACCCGCCCTGCAGCCGTACGATCGGGGTAGCCTGGGAAGAGACGAAATACATGTCTCCGGTCTCGAAGGTCTTTCTGGATTATGTCAAAAATTCCTGCCGTTCTGCCCGAAAGTAAATTTCATATGGAAAAGAGAGCTTGACATCATGGATTATCTAAAACGAGGAACAGCCGGCTTTCGCAGGGCCAATTTCGCCTTGTTTGCCGGCGGATGTAATACGTTTGCCGTGCTGTACTGCACGCAGCCGCTGCTTCCGGAGATCGCCAAAGAGTTTCACATCCCGCCTGCCGCAGCCAGTCTGTCGCTGTCGCTGGCGACCATCGCGCTGGCGGTCAGCATGCTGTTCATCGGCTCGCTTTCCGAAGCCTGGGGGCGGAAGGGGATTATGACCGTCTCCTTGGTTGCCGTGTCAGCGCTCTGCCTCTGGAGCTCGTACAGCGCGAACTTTTACAGTCTGTTGGCCTTTCGCATTGCGCAGGGAGTTGTTTTGGCCGGACTGCCTGCGATTGCGATGGCATACCTGGGGGAGGAAATCGAACCGAAGAGCCTGGGGGTCGCCATGGGGCTGTACATCAGCGGAAATTCCATCGGCGGGATGGGCGGACGGGTGATTACCGGGATGCTGACCGATTTCTTCGATTGGCGCACAGCGATCTTCGGGCTTGGCGTACTGGGTATCGCCGCCAGCCTGCTGTTTTGGCTTGCGCTGCCGCCCTCGCGCAATTTCAAGCCGCGCCCGCTGCAGGTCGGCAAAATGGTAAGGTCATTGGCCAGCCAAATGAAAGAGCCCAGGCTCCTGTGTCTGTACGGACTGGGTTTCATGCTGATGGCCGGCTTCGTCACGCTGTACAATTACATCGGGTTTCAACTGACAGCTCCTCCCTACTCGCTCAGTCAGACCGTCGTGGGCTGGATTTTTGTGGTCTATATCGTGGGAACGTTCAGTTCGACCTGGATGGGGCTAATGGCGGATAAATACGGTCGTTCAAAAGTGCTGAGAAGTGCGCTGTTGATCATGCTGATCGGCGTTTGTTTCACCCTGAGCGGCAGCCTGCCGGTCAAAATTCTCGGCATCGCCGTGTTTACCTTTGGCTTTTTTGGCGGTCATTCCATCGCCAGCAGCTGGGTCGGGAAGCTTGCCGTCCGAGATAAAGCCCAGGCCGCGTCGCTTTACCTGTTCTTTTACTACACGGGCTCCAGTATCGGCGGCACGGTCGGCGGCATTTTCTGGACTGATTTCGGATGGAGCGGCGTGGTCGGTATGATTGTATGCTTCCTGGTTCTGGCTTTTCTTTTGCTGGCGCGGTTGTCTGCAAGCGTTGGAAAACAGCAGGGGCGCCCGGTACTGGAGGCAAGACAATAAAGTTTAACGACAGGCGAATCTTTGCGAACAGCAGAGATTCGCCTGTTTTTGCATAAAAAATCCAAAACACAAGCATAGTAAAACTAAATGGCCAAACCTGGGTGGTGAAAATCTGATACTTAAACGGTTTTTACGCAGGCTGTTGGCGAATAGAAAGGGCTCGATTGAACGAAGCGCAGAGGAGACAAATGCTAAACCGTCGCTCGCCCATACGCTGCGTGAGCTGGAAGATTGCATGGACCTGGTTCATCGGACTTTTCCGGAAATACATACTCATGTACTCTATTTTGGCCATTTGGTAAATTTGCAGCAGCTAAACGGGGATGTCATCTCTCCGCTACTGCATGTGCGAATGGAGGAGCTCCCCCTGTTATTTCGGCAGTCCCAGTTTGTGCCGGCTGCCGATGCCAAAGAGTTGATAACGGGCATCCTCGACGGAAAAGCCGCCATCTTCCATCATGACCTGGCCTATCTCGCAGATGTCTATGGGCCCGAAGCCCGTTCCATCCAATCGTCTGAAACAGAAAGCGTCATCATTGGGCCGCATGAAGCTTTTACGGAACAGGCAAGTTCCACTTTGTCGATGATACGCAAGCGGGTCAAGAGTTCTCATTTGAAAGTGATTCAACTGTCGGTCGGTGAAGTCACGAAAACCAATGTTTACATTTTGTACATCAAAGACATCGTCAACATGAGCTACGTTCGGGAATTGATAGACCGGATCAAAAAGATTGAAGTCGACGCGGTTTACGATACCAACATGCTGATCCAATATATTGACGATCACCCCAATTCGATCTTCCCGCAGTATCTCACCACAGAGCGTCCCGACAGTGCGGTATCCAAACTGGTCGGCGGAAGAATGATCGGGTTTACGGAAGGAAGTCCCTCCGTATTTTCTGCTCCATCCTCCCTGTTTGAATTCTTCTCTTCGTCAGATGACTATTACCAGAGGTGGGCGCTGGGTACAGCAACACGTCTGCTGCGTTTTATCGCTTTTGTCATAACGATCTTGTTTACAGCTCTGTACGTATCCATCACAACGTTCCACTACGAAATGATACCGGAGAACCTGCTGATTACCCTGGCGGAATCCCGGAGCAAAGTTCCGTTTCCCCCTGTCTATGAAGCGCTGCTGATGGAGGCTACGATCGAATTGCTGCGGGAAGCGGGTGCCCGATTGCCGAACAAAATCGGCCAGACGATCGGGATTGTAGGAGGGATTGTGATCGGTCAAGCGGCAGTCCAAGCGGGACTTACCAGCAATATTTTGATTATCGCGGTAGCTTCATCTGCCATCGCTTCGTTCGTCGTCCCCAGCTATGTGATGAGTGCCTCCGTTCGTTTGATCCGCTTTGGCCTCATCTTGTTGGCCGGTTTTTGGGGGAATTTCGGGATTACGGCCGGGGTCGCCTGGATCGTGGTCCATTTGAGCGGACTTACCTGTCTGGGGGCATCCTATCTGAATCCTGTTGCCCCGGCCAGGTTTATAGACTGGCTGGACGTGTTTATCAGAGCTCCTTTTGGATTGCTGAAGGAAAGACCTACCCAGGCAGAGCCAGCCAATATGCGAAAAACTAAAATGAGGAAGTAGGCGTATGAACAGGAAGCATGGATGGCTCGTGGTATTGGCTTGTTCGCTGGCGCTGACCGGTTGCGGCGATCAGCGGATTTTGGAGCGGTTGGGCTTCATGCATACCATCAGCTACGATGCCGTACCCCATAAGAAACTGCGGATTACGGTGAGCATTCCCGAAACGGAGCCGCAATCAAAATCCTCGAGAGAGCTGTTAACGACGGTCGCGAACAGCAGCAAGGAAGCACATATACAACTGGCCAGAAAGACGAATCTGGAAATGGTGAGCGGTCAGCTGCGAGGCGCGTTATTCGGCAGCTCATTGGCGGAAAAAGGGCTTTGGGATGTCATCGACACGCTGCTGAGAGATCCTTCTATCTCTCCTAACGTGAAAATCAGTGTGGTCACTGGCAGCAGTGCCGACGGTCTGCTGAGGACAAAACTAAGCCAGCACCTGAGAACCGACCGCTTCATTGATCGTTTGCTGGAAAAGGAGATCAAGACGCATTTGGTGCCGCGAACTACTTTGTACGACTTTTCCAGGGACTTTTTCGATGACGGGATCGACCCGGTGGCTCCGCTGTTAAAGCGGCAAAAAAACAGCATTACTCTTGATGGCATCGGGCTTTTTCGGGATGACAAGTACGTTCGCGATTCATTCAAGCGGGGAGAAATGAGTCTCGATCTGAGCAAACAAAACGGCGGCCATCGGGAATTGGTGATGCTGAGCTCGCTGAAGAGCCAAAGAAAAGTAAAGGTGGAGGTGGCAGAGGACGGGAAGAAGCATGTAAAAGTGGACGTCAAGATGAAGTGTTCCATTCTCGAGTACATCGGTCCGTTAAAGCTGGGAAATGACGCCGATAAGCGCAAACTGGAAGCGAAGATGTCCCAATACCTGTCGAAAAAAGGAGAAGAGATGATTCGCTTCATGCAGCAGAACCGAGTCGACGGGCTCGGGATCGGAAAGTACGTCCGCAACAGTATGGATTACGACGCCTGGAGGAAGTTGGATTGGCATGAGGAATTTCGCCGTATGAACGTATCATGCAATGTCGCTGTCAAAATCAAGGATACCGGCAAACTGAATTGAACTTGCATAGGAGTGCTGCGTCATGACGGAAAAACTAAGCCAGTTCCATGCTGCCGTGTTGATATTTATGATTCAATCGGGAGTAGTGGTCTTATCCCTTCCCAACCTTGAAGCCCGGTACTTTGGTACAAATGGATGGTTGTTTTTGATCGTCTGTTTTTTGGCCGTTTCGGTAAATATTTGCCTGATATCGATTGTATTTCGCCTCGCTAAAGGGAGGTCTGTATTTGCCATCCTGGAGCAATCAGTCCCGAAGTTTATCCTCTATCCTCTTTACTTTGTAGTAAGCATGCTCTGGGGGATTCTCGGAAGCATCATCGCAAAAGAATACGTGCTCATTTTTCAGATGGTGGCCTTTCCTACGATAGATCCGATGCTTTTTTTACTGGCGCTGCTGTTCCTCGCCTTTTTGCTGGTCACAAAAGGGATCAATAGCATATCCAAATCGGCGACTGTATTTTTCTGGCTGTATATCTGGATGCTGCTTTTGCTGTTTTACTTTTTTTCGGATTTTGAATGGGGGAGGTTGACGCCCTTTGTCTTTAAGGGAGGACACGATCAATGGAGGGGCGGTCTTGATATTTTCTCTGCATTTCTGGGATATGAGCTTTGTCTACTGCTGTTTCCGTTTGCCGATAAAAATACAAAACTGATGAAGGCGACTTTTGTCGGCAGCATCCTGTTAATCGTGACCTACCTGGCTGTCAGCGTCGTTTCATTTGGTTTTTTTAGTCTGGGACAGTTGAAAATATTGACCTTTCCCGTCATCGAACTGCTGGCGTATATCAAATTCCCCTTTGTGGAACGGGTTGAGAACTTGCTTTACGGATTCTTTCTGTTCAGCTCCTTGATTACGTCGACCATGTACATTTGGGCGGCAAAAGAGACCTCGCAGCGAATCTGGAAAAGGGCCGACACCAGCCTGCTCACTTTTTTCATCATCCTGATCACATACGGGTTCACCTTTATTCCCAGGGTGCTGAACGAAGTCTGGGAATGGCTGGAGTATGTAACCAGGATTCAAACAGGACTCGTCTTTGGGCTGCCGTTGATCCTGATCTTCCTTTTGCAGTTTCAACGGGGGAGGGAGGGGATCGAATAGGAGAAGGCGCTCCCCAGGGGGTGTCCCATGAGCGGTTTTCACCGCTGGGGACAGCCCCTTCATTGCATATGTTACGCGCCGTAGTCCTCCAGCATCATGATCTTTGCCTCTTCGATATGGGCCGCCAGAAGATCGATGGCCTTCTCGCGGTCCTTTCTTTGAATCGCCTTCAAGATCTCTTTATGCTGCTCGTTGGAGTGATAGGGACGGTCAAAATTTTTGGTGGTCAGGACAGAAAACCATTGGAGCTGGTATTCCAGGCTTTCCATGATCTTGATGACGTAATCGTTGTTGGAGTATCTGATGATGGTAGAATGGATGTTCCTGTCGATGGAGAAATACCCCTTGTAGTTGTTCTGCTGCAGATACAGGGTTGCCTGGTTGGCGTCTTCAAGAAGCTGGCTGACGATCTCTTCCGGGATTCGCTCCAGCCCCAAGCTGAGGGAGAGACATTCTAGGGCTTTGCGGACGTCGTAGATATCCGTAATGTTTTTGGCATGCGGTTGGTAGACGAAGGTCCCGGAACGGGGCTTAACCTCGATCAGTCCATCCTGCTGCAGGCGGTTTATCGCGTCCCGCAGAGGTGTTTTGCTGATGCCCAATTCTTCGCAGAGCAAGTCATAGTTGATTCGCTCGCCGGGTTTCAATTCTTTATTCAAGATTTTGTCTCTGATGAGCAGGTAGACTCGATCAGTCAGGTTCGATTTGTCAATCATCCAGTTCACCTCTAGTGCTTCGGCCGAGCAGTTTTTATTCGTGGTAATATTACCTGAATTACACAGTAAAGTAAACGATAAACATGTGAGTGTTTTGATTTGCGTGAAAAAGAAGTTGATTCTGGAAAAAAGGAAGAATATGATAGTTTTACAAAAGTTAATCGTTATACGATAACGATTAACTAAGGAGGCACACATGAAAAAGCGACTCGCAAAGATCACAATCAAAGATGTAGCCGAACACGCGGGTGTATCGACCACGACGATCTCCCGTTTCCTGAACGGACGCTTTGAGGCGATGAGCCGGGAAACGAAAATGCGCATTCAGCAGTCTGTCGAACAGCTTGACTACAAGCCCAATCAAATGGCTCGCGGGCTTCGCAACGAACGAAGCAATACGATCGGGTTTGTCGTGGCCGACATCGGCAATCCGTACACGGTCTCCGTCATCCAGGGAGTGGAGGAGGTGTGCACCCAGCTTGGCTACAGTATCATCATCAGCAATGCAAACGAGAATCCGGAGAAAGAACGCGATTGCCTGACCATGCTGGAAACGAAGCAAATCGACGGGTTGATTATCAATTCCACCGGAAAAAACAACGATCTGCTAATGCGGATCGGAAAATCCGTCCCTGTCCTGCTGATCGACCGCAAGCTGCCGGGAATGCCGTTTGACACGGTTACGACCAACAATACCCAGGGAATCATGCTGGCCATCGAGCATCTGCTGGAACGCGGCTGTCAAGGAATACACCTGATGATCGCTACTCCGGACGGGATCAGCCCGAGATACGAACGGATTTTTGCCTTCGAACAGTTTGCGAAGCAAAACCGTCCGCCCAAAACCTCGCTAACCATCGTAGAGTCCTATTCCCAAGAACGGATTACGGCACATGTGAAGGAACTGGTGGAGAACAGATCCTCCCAAGAGATGACCGGGTTGATCCTGGGGAACGGAAAGCTTTCCCTGATGGCACTCAAAGCGGTTCACCAGCTGCATTGCCAAGTGCCGAAGGATTTGCTGCTGGTCGGCTTCGACGATCCGGAGTGGGCCTCGATCGCTCGCCCAACGCTGACCGTGATCGCCCAGCCAACCTATGAGATAGGCCGGCAGGCTGCAGAAATGATCATTGCCCGGATTCAAAAGGAACAGGAGTATTTGCCGCGGACAGTCGAGTTGATGATGCAGTTGATTCCAAGAGAATCAACCGGCCGCCAAGATATTTGATCATGAGGCATACAGCTGCTGATAATTCAGAAAATGCCATAAAGAAAAAATAGACGGCGAATTAAAAAAACTCTTGATATATGTCGGCAGCATTATTTATAATACAGCTAAATCGATTTCCTAAATCGTTTTCCCAATGAATTGCGCGGCAAACGGGCGTTCCCTAACCGGGAGATCATCCATTTTGCTGAGGGTGTCTTTTTGTCTTGCAACTGATATATTAGATATTTTATCTTATATATCAATATATTTTCAAGACCTTTTACGAGAATCACCAGCAAGAGGGCTGAATCTCAGCAGGGAAGGCCGGCGTAACAAGTCAGACTTGCATCTCATATCCATCCTTCAAGGAGGAGCAATCATGAAAGCGTTATCAGAAACCAGAAGCGCCCTGCCTCGCTCAGGGATACGGGAAATCATGGATTACTCGGCCAACATGCCGGATGTAATCCACCTGGAGGTAGGGGAACCCAATGTAAACACCCCGCTTCACATTCGCGAGGCAGCATTTTTCGCCATGAATGACGGATTTACCCACTACACGCCCAATGCGGGGCTGCTCTCGCTGCGCGAGGCGATCAGCGGACACCTGGAGCGGCAATACGCTCTTCGCGTCAAAGCAGACCAGATCGTTGTGACGGCCGGAGCGGTCAATGCGCTGGCAGCAACGGTGCTGTCACTTGTCGAGTCCGGAGAGGAGGTCCTGATACCCGACCCGGGGTGGCCCAACTACGAGCAAATCATCCTCAGCCAGGAATCGATTCCGAAGCGTTACAAGCTCAGCCCGGATGCCGGATTCATACCGGATATGGCGGATCTGGAGCGTGTGGTCACTCCGAAGACCAAGGCAATCATCATCAATTCTCCCGGCAATCCGACTGGCGGCGTGCTGCGCGAAGAAAACATCAAAGAGCTTCTCGCTTTCGCTTCCAAGCATGACCTGTACGTCATTTCTGACGAAGTCTACGACGGCATCGTCTTTGAAGAGAAGCACATCTGTCCGCTTTCGTACGATACGGAGGGGCGAGTGATCAGCGTCTTCGGCTTCTCCAAGAATTACGCGATGACAGGCTGGAGGGTAGGCTATGCGGTTGCTCCCCAGGAGATTGCTGCGATTATTTCGAAAGTACTGGAGCCGCTGATCTCCTGCGCATCCTCTGTCTCCCAGAAGGCGGCCGAGACAGCAATCTCTTCCCCGCAGGACTTCGTGAGTGAAATGTGCGGCGTCTACAAAGCCCGCCGCGACCACGCCTACAAGCTGTTGGAAGAAGCCGGCATCAAGGCGTACAAGCCCAAGGGCGCCTTTTACATGATGATCGACTTCTCGGATGTTGAGACGAATGGGGAAAATCCCGCCCTTGCTCTGCTGAAGGAATCAGGGGTGGCGGTGGCGCCGGGAGCGACATTCGGGTCGACCACGAAACAGATGATCCGCATCTCGCTGGCTACGGAAGATTCGAAATTATTTGAAGGCGTCAGGCGGATCTGTGATTTTGCAAGAAATCATAAAAGAAAATGAAAACGAGGGGGAGTCTCAAAATGTTTCTGAAAAACAAAAGCGTCATTGCCGTTCTCGTCATGTCGATGATCCTGCTGATCTCCGGGTGCAGTTCTGATGCGAGCACCACACCTTCGCAAAACGCGGAAAGCCATCTGGACAAGATCATCAAATCGAAAAAGATCAGGGTGGCCACCTATGCCGACAGTCCGGGTTGGAGTGTTTTGAATGCAAATGGCGAGTATGAAGGATACGACCCTGATATCGCCCGTTTGCTTGCCGAATCTCTGGGAGCAGAGGTCGAATTCGTGACTACGGACGGCGTAAACCGGATTCCGCTGCTTGAATCGGACAAGGTCGACGTAGCCATCTCGGTCTTTACTCCAACCAATGAACGGGCGAAATCGATCAACTTTACGATCCCGTATTCCGCTGCGGGTCTGGTCCCGATGTATCCCAAGGACAAGCCGATCAAGAGCTGGGACGATTTGAAAGGCAAGAAAGTATCTGTCTCCAAGGGTTCGACAGGGGACATCGCACTGACCAAGTACTACCCTGAGGCCCAACTCGTCCGTTTCGACGCAACCGCAGATGCCTTTATGGCCTTGAAAACCGGAAAAGTAGACGTGTTCGTTGAAGAAGATGGCATTATCCTCGACCTCTTGAAGAAGAATTCGGAATTCGAATCGCTGCCGGGCCAACCATTCAAGTCTTCCTACATTGCGATGGGTGTGAAAAAGGGCGACCAGGAATGGCTGAACTACCTGAACCAGTTTATCCGCAACCTGAATTACTCCGGAGATGGTGCCGAGCTGTACAAGAAGCGGTTTGGCGTAGAAGCTCCGAAACTGTTGACCTATTAATCCTCAAGCTGCGCAATATCAATCGGAACGCGGGGAAATCTCCTTCCCCCGTTCTGATCACCCTGAAAATGAGGTGATTGGTTCGTGAATTTGGTTTTCCACGATATTATTCCGTACATCCCCCAGTTGCTGAGCGGTTTGGCTGTAAGTTTGTACGTCACTGTCATCTGCATGGTGGCGGGGACGGTGCTGGGTCTGTTTGTCGCACTGTGCAAATCGAGCAAGAACGTCATTTTGCGTTTTCTTGGAAATGCTTACATCGAACTGATTCGCAATACTCCGCTGATCGTCCAGTTGTACATCCTCTTTTTCGGTCTGGGACAGCTTGGCATCGACATCAGTCCGCTCTGGTCCGCTTTGATCGGGATCACCATCAACAACGGCGCTTACACAGCCGAAATATTCCGGGCCGGTTTAAGCAGTGTACCCAAAGGGCTTAACGAAGCGGGAAGCGCGCTCGGCATGAATAAAGCGCAAATTTTTCGGCACGTCATACTGGCCCCCGCATTTCGCACTGCCTTTCCGGCTTTGACCAATCAACTTATTCTGTTGTTCCTGTTCTCTTCCGTCGCTTCGATTATTTCGCTTGAGGAATTGACGTACCAGGTGATGAATGTAGAGACGCAAACATCGCGGACGCTGGAAATTACGCTGATCGCCGCCGTGCTCTACTACGGCTGTTCATCGATTTTTATCTATCTGTCAAATACGCTGGCTAAGAAAGTGTTCAAATGGTAAAGGGGAGGGGATAACAGGTGACACAAGATTTCAGTTGGATTCATATCATCCCGATCCTGAAGGGTGCATGGCTGACGATTCAACTTTGTTTCTTTTCCTTGCTCTTTGGCGGGATCATCGGGGTCATTCTCGGCTTGGCAGCGACATCCAAAAACAAGCTGGCAAACGTCCTCTCCGGATTGTATATCAGGCTGGTCAGAGGTGTTCCGCTGCTCGTCATCATCTTCCTGGTTTACTTCGCACTCCCCATGCTCAACATCGGGATCAATTTTTCCAAAGGGTTTTCCGCTGTCCTGGCCCTCTCCGTCTATGCCGGCGCATACATGGGCGAGATCGTCAGAGGCGGCATCCAATCCGTTCCCAAAGGACAATTTGAAGCTGCCGAAGCATTGGGGATGAGCTACTTCCAAAAGTTCCGGCACGTGATCGTTCCGCAGGCGCTCAAATACATCATTCCGCCTGGCATTGGATTTTTTATCGCGCTGATCAAGGATTCGTCCCTGGTTTCCATCATTGGATACATCGATCTGACGAAGGCGGGAAAAGTCGTCAGCAATCTCACTTTTAACCCGATCGCTTCATTCCTGGTCGTGGCAGCTGTCTATTTTGTCATCTGTTTCGGATTGTCGAAGGCAGCGTACTACTTTGAAAGAAGATTTTTGCAGACGAATGTGTAGGCTCTGCGCTCAGCCGCGAAGGCATGGAAAGGGAGGGAAGAATCCGCATGAATATTCAAGTGAAAAATTTGCATAAAAGCTATGGCAAGCTGGAGGTCTTAAAAGGAATCGACTGTCAGATCCGGGAGGGCGAGGTCGTTTGCGTCATCGGTCCCTCGGGGTCCGGGAAGAGCACGTTCCTCCGCTGCCTCAACCTGCTGGAGGAGATCACCAGCGGCCAGGTGCTGATCGGGGATTACGATCTCACCCACGGGAAGACGGACATCAACAAGGTGCGGACGGAAGTAGGCATGGTGTTTCAGCAGTTCAACCTGTTCCCGCACAAGACAGCGATCGAGAATGTCATGCTGGCGCCGGTGATCGTGAAAAACGTGCCGAAGGAAGCGGCACGGACAAGGGCTCTCGAGCTGCTGGACAAGGTCGGTTTGAAAGAGAAGGCGAATGCCTATCCGGGCAATCTTTCAGGGGGGCAAATGCAGCGCGTGGCGATCGCCCGGGCCTTGGCGATGGATCCCAAGATCATGCTGTTCGACGAGCCGACTTCGGCACTCGACCCTGAACTGGTCGGGGAAGTATTGAACGTCATGAAGGATTTGGCCCGGGAAGGGATGACGATGGTGGTGGTCACGCATGAAATGGGCTTTGCCCGCGAGGTTGCCGACCGGGTGATCTTCATGGACCAGGGCTACATTATCGAGGAAGGGAATCCGGAGGAGATATTCCAGGCTCCCAAAAACGAGCGGACGCAATCCTTCCTGCGAAAGGTGATCTAAATGAACAACTTTACAATAGGAATCACCGATTGCGACCATCCGTCGGTTGAAATTGAACGGCATGTCATCGACGGTGCTTCGGGGCAGATGGTTCTGCATCAATGCAAAACAGAAGCGGACGTGATTCGCGAGTGCTGGGATGCCGACGGCCTGTTGAACCAATACGCGCCCTTGACGCGAAACGTGTTGAGCCAACTGCCGCGCTGCAAAGTCATCGTCCGCTATGGCGTCGGTGTAAACAACGTAGATATTCAGGCGGCGACTGATTATGGGATTCAGATTTGCAACGTGCCCGATTACGGCGTCGATGAAGTGTCTGATCACGCACTGGCGCTGCTGTATACGCTGGCGAGAAAGACGCTGCTGCTCGGCAATGCGGTACGCCGGGGCGAATGGGAGTTCAGTATCTCACGTCCCATCTTGCGGCTCAGGGGCCAGACTGTCGGAGTGGTCGGACTGGGGCGGATCGGGAGAGCTTTTGCCGAGAAGGCCCACGGGGCGGGTTTTAAGGTGATCGGCTGCGATCACCGGGAGGATCTGCCGGACCCGCAGCCTTTTGTCGAGCGGGTTAGTTTTGCAGCGCTGCTGGAGCGCTCCGATTTCGTCTCGATCCACTGTCCTTTGACGGAAGCGACGAAATACCTGTTTGCCGAGAGTCAATTGCGGGCGATGAAGCCCTCCGCCTACCTCATTAACACGGCACGCGGATCGATTGTTCATGAGGGTGCCCTGGATCGGGCGCTCACGGAAGGGTGGATCGCCGGAGCGGCGCTTGATGTGATGGAGTTGGAGCCCCCGGCGCCGGATAACCCTCTGGTAAAGCATGAGTCATGTATCTTGACGCCGCATGTCGCCTGGTATTCGGAACAAGCCTTCGATGAATTGAAGCGCAAGGCGGCCGAGGAAGCGATTCGCGTCTTGTCGGGACAAGAACCGCGCTACCCGGTGAATCAGTTGTAGGAGGAATGAGTGTGAGTCTTTTGAATAAAATGAGCAGTGTGGTCTATCACGATGCGAGGCAAATACAAGTAGAACAGACAGAAAGGCCGACTCCTCCTGAAGGGTGGGCGCTGGTCAAGGTGAGTTATGCCGGTATCTGTGGAACCGATCTCAACATCTACGTCGGAGCCCATCCGCGAGCAAAGGGGCCGCTGGTCATCGGGCATGAGCTTTCCGGAACGCTGATAGAAGGTCATCCCGAACTGGCGGCAGGAACGCCGGTTACGATACGGCCGCTTTTATTCTGCGGAGAATGTGTGCCTTGCCAGACGGGAATGAGTCATGTCTGCAAGGATTTGAAGCTGGTGGGAATCGATCGCGACGGGGCCATGGCGGAGTATGTGATCGCGCCGGTCGAGACGATCCACGCACTGCCTGAGGGCGTATCGCTGAAATTGGGCGCTTTGATTGAGCCGCTGGCGGTAGGCGTCCATGCGGTCCGACAAGCAGGGTTCACCCCCGGCGATACGGCATTGGTCATCGGAGCCGGGCCGATCGGCATGTGTGTAGCCGTGTCCCTGAAGCTGCTGGGCGCTGGCCGGGTGATCGTGGCCGAAACGAACCGCTTTCGGCTGGAAATGGCGGCAGAATTGGGATTTGAGACGATAGATCCGGAAGCGGGCGGAATCGCGGAGCAGCTTCTAGCGAAGACAGCAGGAAACGGGTCCGATTTTACCTTTGATTGCGCCGGCCACCCTTCCGTCTCGGAAATCCTGACCCAGGTGACGAAGGTACGGGGGACTGCCGTAGTTGTCGCGGCATACAAAAAGCCTGCGCCGATTGATCTGCTGCAGGCCATGTTCAAGGAGATCACGCTAAAAGGCGTCCGGGTGTATACGCCGAAAGATTTTGAGATTGCCGCGCAGCTTCTCGGCAAGCCGTTTGACTTTGACAAGCTGATTACCCATGTCCTGCCGATGGAAGCCGTACAGAAAGGCTTTGACCTCTTGCTGTCCGGGGGGGATGCGGTCAAGGTCCTGATCCAAGTCGGGACTGAGGAAACAAGCAATCTGACAGGAGCTGATAGGCGTTGAGCATGTTCGATCTTCATGGACAGGTGGCCGTCGTCACGGGAGCGACGAGAGGGCTTGGCCAGGCGATGGCGCTGGCTTTGGCGGAGGCGGGCGCAGATATTGCCCTGCTCGCGAGAAGCGCTTCCGCTTCAACCACAAAGCAGATGATTGAAGAGCTTGGGCGCCGCTGTGAAGTGATCTTGTGCGATCTTGCCGACATGAATCAGGTGAGGCATGTGATGGACCAGGTAGATGACGCGTTCGGGCGGGTGGATATCCTGGTGAACAATGGGGGGATTCAACGCCGCTCCCCTGCTGTGCAATTCCCGGAGGAGGACTGGGACGATGTGCTCGATGTCAACCTGAAAACCGTCTTTTTGCTGTGTCAGCAGGCCGGCCGCCGGATGATCGCCCAGGGGCGGGGGAAGATCATCAACATCGCTTCCGTGTTGTCGTTTCAGGGCGGGATGACAGTCCCCGCCTATGCCGCGGCAAAAGGAGGCGCCGTCCAGTTGACCAAGGCGCTGGCAAACGAATGGGCCGCCCTTGGGATCAATGTAAATGCCATTGCACCAGGGTATATGGATACGGAGATGAATGAAGCGCTCAGGCAGAATGAATCGCGAAACCGGCAGATTCTGGAGAGAATTCCGGCAGGGCGCTGGGGCAATCCGGACGATCTCAAGGGTAGCGTCGTCTTTCTCGCTTCACGGGCCTCCGACTACGTGCATGGCCATGTACTCACGGTAGATGGAGGATGGCTGGGCAGATAGATTATTCCAGCACATGTTGAGGGAGGTGGGCCAAAATTGGACGTGGTAACAATCGGAGAAACGATGGTGCTCTTTACTCCAGGGTCGACAGGTCCGCTTCGCTATATCAGTACCTTTGAAAAAACCATCGGCGGAGCGGAATCAAATGTAGCGATCGCCCTGTCGCGGCTGGGCCATCAGGTTGGCTGGATCAGCCGGCTGGGCGATGATGAATTCGGCTTGTACGTTCGCAATTACATCCGCGGCGAGGGTGTGGACACTTCCCGGGTGGTGTTCGATGGCACGTATCCCACGGCGGTTTTTTTCAAGGAGCGGCAAGCGGGTGGAGAACCCAAGGTCTATTATTACCGCAGAGGGTCGGCGGCAAGCTGGATGACTCCGGCTGATCTGGACGAAGCGTATATCGCCAAGGCCAGGTTCCTTCATCTGACGGGAATCACGGCAGCGCTCAGCCCCACCTGCCGGGACACGCTTTACCGGGCGATTGAGATCGCGCGAAGCCACGGGCTCACTGTGGTTTTCGATCCCAATATCCGGCTGAAGCTCTGGTCCAGGGAAGAGGCAAGCAAAGTATTGATGGATCTTGCCAGCCGCTGTGATATCGTGATGCCGGGCATCGAAGAGGGAGAGATCATGACTGAGGAAGCGGAGCCGGAAAAAATCGCCGGGCGGCTTCTGCAGGGCGGCGCCAAAGTCGTCGTACTGAAGCTGGGCGAAAAAGGGGCCTATTACGCTGCCGGTGAGCAGGCGGAGTACGTAGCCGGGTATCCTGTGCGGCAGATCGTGGATCCGATCGGCGCGGGAGACGGCTTTGCCGCCGGTTTTTTGTCCGGCCTGATCCGCGGCTGGTCCTACCGGGAAGCCGTTGCACTGGGGAATCGGGTGGGCGCATACGCGTTAACGGTGGCAGGTGACGTGGAAGGGTATCCATCCTGGGAGCAGATTGCCCCCGATAGCGGGAAAAAAGAGGTATTCCGATAGGGTTGGGCGAAGCAGTATGTGGCGGCGATTCAAGCGGCCCGTCAGCAAAGGGGGAGAGCGAATTTGGTGCAAAACTCATTCAAGAACAAGCTGAAGGCGGGAGATTGCGTCTATGGAACTTGGCTGCGAATGACCTCGCCCATCGTCGTGGAGGCTTTGGGGAGCGTCGGCTTCGACTTTCTGCACGTCGATATGGAGCACAGCGCAATCGATCTGCAGATGCTGGATTACATGGTGCTGGCCGGGACTGTACAGAACCTCCCGCTCGTTGTCAGAACGGCAACCCAAAATCCGGCCGATCTGTACCGGATGATGGATCTTGGGGTTTCTTCCTTTATACTGCCGAGGATCGAGACAGCCGAACAGTGCGAAAAACTGTTGGCAGGAGCCAGGTACGCGCCGGCAGGGACGAGAGGACTGGGCGGACCGGTACGGGCCAACCGTTGGGGAATGACTCCGTTGGAGCAGCATCTTGCAGAAGCGCAGCAAGAGACCGCGATGATTATTCAGATCGAATCGGAAGCCGGCTTGGCCAATTTGGAATCGATCCTGGAGGTTCCCGGCATCGATGTCGTCTATATCGGGCCGATGGATCTATCGCAGGCTTTAGGGTACCCCGGGCAGGTGGAACATCCCAAGGTAAAAGCGACCATCCAATCGATGACGGAAACCATCCGCAAAAAAGGCATTGCCGTCGGGATTCATGCCTCCAACACCGAACAGGCGAAGGAATGGGCGGCCCAAGGTGTCCAATACTTTACCGTTGGCATGGATGTAAGTCTGCTGCAATCAGCCGGGCGGTCTCTGGTGGACAGCCTGAAAAAATAGCACACGAGATAAGACAAGCTCCCTCGTTGCCGATGCCGGCAGGGGGAGCTTTTGATTTGGATGTGATGCAGTCCTTCCGCTATAATCGGACAAGGGGTGTTAGAGATGATTCAATAAAAGAAAAACGCTGCCGCTGCAATCATCGTCGTTCATGAAATTTACGGACTCAATCCGCATATGCTGAAGGTTTGCCAAACCCTTTCCGAACATGGTTTTGACGTCCTCTGTCCCGATTTGCTGGAGCGAGAGTCGCATTTTGAATACGCTCAAGAGGAAGAGGCCTATCGATATTTTTCGGAAGAGATAGGTTTCCCCAAGGCCTGTCTCAAGGTAAAACAATTGATAGAAGACATGAAGAATCAGTATGAAAAAATATTTGTCCTCGGATACAGCGTTGGCGCGACGTTTGCCTGGATGTGTAGTGAAGAGCGGCTGCTTGACGGGATCATCGGGTATTATGGGTCGCGCATTAGGGTCTATTTGGAAATCAATCCCCGCTGCCCTGTGCTGCTGTTCTTTCCGCAAAATGAAAAATCGTTTCATGTGGACGAGGTCATGGCAGTTGTCAGTGACAAGGACAATGTCGAGGCGCACAAGTTGAGCGGGAACCACGGATTTAGCGACCCGTATTCTCCAAAATACGACGAACAGTCAGCCAAAGAAGCGTGTCAGTTGGCGATGGCTTTTCTTCGATCTCAGCTTCTGGCATCCGCTGCCATTTTGTCATACCGCTGCTCCTTTACCTACAACATGTAGTTTTATATGAACCGAAATCATGTAGGCGCAAATGTCAACTAGTTATTCGTGTTTTCCTCATCTGTTCGCGTACCGGACAGAACAGACTTGCCAATTCCAAAAGCGTAAAAACTAAGCACAACGATCCCCAGAAATACGATTCCCACAATAAGGGAGACGCGAGTATCGTCATTAAACCACATGCCAACCAATACTAAAAGCAAAAAGGCAATGGTTGCGTAGTTTGTCACCGGAGCCAGAGGCATTTTGAATGGATGATGCTCCATTTCAGCTCCTTTTGCTTTTCTGAATCGGATTTGACTGATCAGAATGACAAACCAGGGGACCATACCGGGAAGCACACTCGCACTGTACACGTATACAAACAGATTCTCCGGTGCGATAAAGCTTAAGATGACGCCAATGCCTAAACCGACAAGCACGCCAATCGTTCCCAGCAGAGGCACGCCACGATGAGACAGCTTCGTAAATACTTTGGGGGCCTGCCCATTTATTCCTAATGTATAAAGCATCCGCCCTGCACTGTATATACCGCTGTTGCAGCCTGACATTGCCGCAGTGATGACGACAAAGTTAATCAGCCCGGCAGCTGCTGTGATGCCAATTTTCGCAAACGTTGCCACGAACGGGCTGCCGATGGCGTCTAATTGATCCCAGGGATACACCGTAACAATGACAAAAATCGCGCCAATATAGAAGATCAAAATACGCCAGATAATGCTTTGAATGGCACTGGTTAACGTTTTCCGCGGGTCTTTTGCTTCGCCTGCCGTAATCCCGATCAGTTCAACGCCTTGATACGCCCCGATCACAAGCGATAGCGCAAAGAAAAAGCCCGACCAGCCGCCGGCAAAGAAGCCCCCGTGTTCCCAAAGGTTGGCTAATCCAATCGCGTTTCCGCCGTTGCCGATTCCAAAGAAGATCAGACCAAACCCAGCGATTATCATCAATACAATTGTGACGATTTTGACCATCGCAAACCAAAACTCAAATTCACCAAACGATTTAACTGAAAACAAGTTCGCCGCACCGAGAATCACCATTGCGATCATGCCTGGTATCCAAGCGGGCAAATCGGGGAACCAGTACTTCATATACGTCCCGACAGCGATGATTTCCGACATCCCGACGATCACCCACTGGAACCAGTTGCTCCAGGCCGTCAGATAACCGGCCAGGGGGTGAATGTACTTATGGCCAAAGGTCGCAAATGAACCTGCACTTGGTTCGACGTACAGCATTTCCCCCATAGCGCGCATGATGAAAAAGACGAAAATTCCTGCAATCGCATACGCCAGCATGACCGACGGACCCGTCCATTTGATCGTGCTTACGGAACCCATAAATAAACCGACACCGATTGTGCCGCCCAATGCAATCATCTGAATATGACGAGCTTCGAGGCCTCTCTTCAATTCCTTGTTTTCCACTTTGCTTCCTCTTCTCTTTGCTGCTGATCGATAGTCATGTAGATTTCTAATAGTGAGAAAGAATTACTTGCATTGTAATATGTTTTTTTGATGAAAACAATTGTTCACACTAGAAAAACATTTGGTAATTCGGCATTGCTTTGTTCATTTCCGCGCTGGCGAAATCCCCATAGCTCCCGATCGTCCAGCTGGACGGGAAGCCGAACAGGTCTGACCAAGGCCAGATCCGGGCCTCCCGGCTGCCTGAGTATGGCCAGCTTGTCCGTCAGTGCATTTCGTACAAGGATTGTCATCATGATGTACCTCTCCTTTTCAAACTGTAAGATAAGTAGAGAAAAAAGGAAACCTTGCCACCAATTCATATTTTTAGAATAGTTGCATTGACATTAATAGAAATAATAGGATATACTTTGGTAAAAGTTGAACGATGATAAGCGTTACGGTTAGGCGGAGAAATGGAGAAACCCTTACCCGTAAACACAGTGTCCTCAAGGGGCGGCGTGTTTATATTGGGGAAGGGTTTCTTTTTTCGTATCGTTCAACGTAACTAAACAAGAAAGAGGGGTTTTATGCATGAAGATGAAAAAGTGGTTCAGTGTCGCAGCGACTGCCGTTATGCTGACATCTGTTGTCGCAGCCGGCTGTTCGTCATCGGAGAGTTCGTCCGGAGGAGGGGCAGCGAGCGGCGGTGAAGCTTCTGGCGGTGGAGATAAAAAATTGGGGGCGATCGCCCTCTACTCCCCTGAAACACCGGACTTTACGAAAGAAATCGGGCTCAATTTTGAAAAGGCTTTCCCGGGCTCCAAAGTAAACGTGCAATACGGCGGAACCAACGTTATCGTCAACCGGCTGATCGCCGAAAAAGACAACCCGCAGGGGGATTTGTGGTATGGCGGCGGCGGCTTCCTCCCGTTTGAAACGGCCAAAACAAAAGACATCATCACTCCTTATATACCGGAAGCAGTAAAGGATTGGCCGGAGGTAAAAGACGGCATCAAGGTTCGCGACAAGGATTGGAACTGGGTAGGCGTGGAAGTCTTCGCGCTTGGCTTTGTGTACAACACCGACCTTGTGAAGCCGGAAGAAGCCCCGAAAACGTGGGATGACCTGCTTGATCCGAAGTGGAAGGGCAAAATTCAAATGCCGAACCCGGCCGCTTCCGGAACGGCTACGTTGACGGTTCTCAGCCTGTTGATGGACAAGGGTGAGGAGCAAGGCTGGGATTACTTCAAAAAACTGGTGGATCAAGTAAGCGCTTTACCGGATTCTGGCTCTGCTCCGACCAAAGCGGTGGCAAAAGGGGAAGCGGAAGTAGCGATTGCGTTTGACTTTATGGCCTATGAAATGAAAGGAAAAGGCGAAAAAGTAGACTTTATCGTGCCGGAAAAAACGCCGGTCATCGTCAACCCGGCTACCCTGGTCAAAGACGGTCCGAACCCGGAAGGAGGCAAGGCGATGATCGATTACCTGCTCTCCCAGGAAGGGCAGCAGCAGCTGGCAAACTGGTACCACATTCCGATCATGCCGGGGGTAGAATCGAAAACGCCGCTGACACTGGAAAAAGTGCTGCCGCACGCGATGGATCTTGACGTGGATTGGGTGGTCGAGAACTACGACCGCGTCCGCAACGAATGGCGCCAGAAATTCCAATAAGGGGGATCTTCCATCATGGGATCGGTTAAAATCGAACATCTGGGAAAAGTCTTTAACGGTGTGACCGCGTTGGAAGATGTCAATCTGGAGATCAAAGAGGGCGAATTTTTTGCCCTCTTGGGTCCCTCCGGCTGCGGCAAGACGACTACGATGCGCTGCGTCGCCGGGTTTGAAACCCCGACATCAGGCAAGATTTACATCGGAGACCGCGACGTCAGCCAAATACCGGCCAACCAGCGCAACTGCGGCATGGTGTTTCAAAGCTATGCCTTGTTTCCGCACCTGACCGTGTTTGAGAACGTCGCCTACAGCTTGAACATGCGCCGCTTTTACCAGGGCGGATTTGGCACCAAAATGGCGGTCCTGGCCAATCTGCTGAACCGCAGGCTGGGCAAAGTGAACCGTGAAATCGAGCAGAAGGTGCGGGATTCACTCGACTTTGTCGAACTGGGACAAATGGCTGACCGCTTGCCGACGGAGCTTTCCGGCGGCCAGCAGCAGCGCGTGGCCCTTGCCCGTGCACTGATCATGGAACCGGCTGTGCTCCTGATGGATGAACCGCTGTCCAACCTGGACAAGAAGCTGCGCAATATCATGCGGGTCACGATTCGGCAAATTCAGCAAAAAGTAGGAATTACGACGATTTTTGTCACCCACGATCAGGAAGAGGCCATGAGCATGGCCGATCGGGTAGCGGTCATGAACAAAGGCAAACTGGTTCAGGTTGACACGCCAACTGCACTGTACAGCAATCCTGCTTCGCAATTCGTTGCCGATTTTGTCGGCTCGTCCAACATCTTTACCGGTACCGTCAAGGACAGCAAGGATGGACAGACAGTCATCGCGATCAATGGGCAGCAGGTTTTGCGCTCAGCTTATCCAACCGGCAAAAAAGACGTAGAAGTGATTATTCGGCCTGAAAGCATCCGTTTGTACACGGAAGATCAACCGACGACAAACGACAATATATTGGCAGGGACGGTGACGATGTCTACCTACCTGGGCCCCGCTGTCCGCTATGACGTCAAAGTGGGCGATCTGCAATTTGAGGTAGACACCACTTTTGAAGGGGGCAACCCGCTGCTTGCGCCTGGGGCAAAAGTAAAATTGGAAATTGATCCGTCTCGCGTGGTGATCCTATGAGCCAGATCGCAACCAATCAGCAGCCTGTCCCGACGCCGAAAAAGGCCAAGAAGAAGCGTTTTGCCTTTGAAGGTTTCACCCTGTTAAAATGGCTTATTTACCTGTTCTTTTTCGTTTTTCTGCTCGTTCCGCTGTTTTCGATCCTGCTGGTGAGCTTTACCGGACAGCCGATCAACATCTTCGGCAGCTTCGTCAGCCAAAAAATCTTCAGCTCGACGATGAAAAAGCTCTCGGAAATGTCGTGGGACGCCTACGCTGCCATCATTCAAGGCAAGGGTTACTTTGCCGCATTGGTCAACAGCTTGGAGCTGTCAACGGGCGTAGCCCTGCTGGTGACCGTGATGGTGCTGCCGATCGCCTACGCCTTCGCCCGCACCAAAATGCCGCTGAAAGGGGTGTTCGCCGCCCTTTGCACGATTCCGCTGATCTGTCCGACGTTTATCTCTTCTTACGGATTTCAGCTGATGTTCGGCAAAACCGGGTGGGTCAATCACATCTACCGCAGCATGGGCGGGGAAGGGGTGTTGTTCGATGTCCAGTCGATGTTCGGGATCGCCCTGGTGCAGATCTTTTTCTTCTTTCCCTATGCGCTGTGGCCGATGGTCGCCGCGTTCAAGATCAGTGATGTGACACTGGAAGAAGCATCGCAAAATCTGGGGGCGAAAAGCTGGTACACTTTTTTGCGGGTGACGCTGCCCTTGGCGATGCCGGGGATTGTCTCCAGCATGCTGCTCCTCTTTACCGTCAGTTTTTCCGACTTCGGGA
This sequence comes from Brevibacillus sp. B_LB10_24, assembly GCF_046036945.1. Taxonomy (NCBI): domain Bacteria; kingdom Bacillati; phylum Bacillota; class Bacilli; order Caryophanales; family Paenibacillaceae; genus Brevibacillus; species Brevibacillus sp. B_LB10_24. Next base: position 124,917 of record NZ_JBJQOQ010000004.1, read on the forward strand.
CGCCGATTATCCTGGCGCCGAAGGACCTGAACCTGATCGTCGTCGAAGCGTATCGGGAAATCGCCGGATTCTTCAACTGGTCAGGCTCGGCCGTGTTGACGGTGATCATGCTGCTCGTGGCAGCGTTCTTCTTCTGGATGCAGCGCCTGGTGGTGCGCGGCAAGGAGTACGGGACGGTCTCCGGAAAGCCGAGCAAGCAAAAGCTGAACGACCACAAGGGAACACTCGCTGTACTGACGATTTACTCCGGATTGGTCGTGCTCGTTCCCTTGCTGGCAGTCGGCTCGGTGTTCCTCTCCTCCATCGCTACAACCTGGGGACACCATGCGCTTCCGGACGGATACACGCTTGCACACTACAAGACGATCTTCAGCACATCGTACCAGAATATCGTCAACAGCATGATCCTGGCTGCAGGCGCTCTCGTCTTGAGTGTCGTGATCGCCACCTTTGTCTCGTACTTTGTCGTTCGCCGCGGCTCATCCGGCCTTGACTTCGTTTCGTCTATCCCGCTGATCGTGCCGGGGATCGCGCTTGGGATCGCCATGATCCAGACGTTTAACACCGCGCCGCTGCAATTGACGGGAACAGCGCTGCTGCTGATCATCGCTTACACGATTCGCCGGATGCCGTACATGATTCGTTCGACGATGGGGTCGATGATGGCGATCCGCAAAGACATCGAAGAAGCCGCCGTTTCGCTTGGCGCTTCGCCGCTGATCGCGGCCTTGACGGTCATCGGTCCGCTGATGCTGCCCGGAATCGCCGCAGGCGCTATCCTGGTGTTCGTCACCGTCATCAAGGAGACCAGCATCTCCATTTTGCTGGCGCCGACTGACTGGGCGCCGATGAGCCTGGCCGTCTTCCAAAACCTGCTGCGGGGCGAATACTATACCGCTTCGGCCATGGCCATCCTGATCATCGTGATCGTCATCATTCTGCAAGCGGTAGCCAAGAAACTGACGAAGGATCAATTGTACTAATACGAGAGTGAGGGACATCATGAAGGGTTTTATCTTTGACCTGGACGGAACAGTCTACCTGGGCGACCGGCTGATCGACGGCGCCGCGGAGGCGATCCGCAGTTTGCGGGAGCGGGGTGACAAAGTCGTGTTTTTGTCCAATAAACCGATTGCCACCCGAGAATCTTATGCCCATAAACTAACGAAAATGGGAATACCTACTCAATTGGACGATGTGCTCAACTCCTCCCTGATCGTGGCCAGATATCTGCAGAGCGTCTGCAAACCAGGCGACCGGGTGCTGGTCATCGGGGAACAGCCGATCCGCGAAGAGCTGCGCAGACACGGGATCGCCATGAGCCAAGATCCGCTGAACGTTGAGTACGTCGTGCTCTCCTGGGATCGCCGCTTTACCTATGACATGCTCAATGATCTCTACCAGGCCAGCATCCGCGGAGCCAAGGTGATCGCCTCCAATCCAGATCGGACCTGTCCGCTGGAAGACGGGCAGATTCCCGATACGGGCGCGCTGATTGGCGCTCTGGAGGGAGCGACCGGCAAGCCGATCGATCTCGTCGTCGGCAAGCCGTCAACAATTGCCGCCGAAGCCGCCGTGCAGCACCTGGGATTGAAGCACGAGGACTGCTATATGGTCGGCGACAGACTGGAGACGGATATCAAGATGGGAAATGACACGGGAATGAACTCTGTCCTGGTCTTGACCGGGATCAGCACCAAAGAGATGGCAGAGACAAGCCCGTACCGGCCTCGTTATGTGCTGGACAGCATTAAAGAGATTGTCAATTTGTAAGCGGAACGGTGGTATAATTAGGATCATCACGAACGTCACGGAGGTAGATTGATGTATCCTATCGTTGATATGGTTGAGCATCAAACGATTGCCGCTGTTCAGTCAGAGGAAGATTTGGACGATGCGCTGGGGAGCAAGGTGAATATCATCTTTTTGCTGACCGGCTCCATTTTCAACATCAAAGAGCTGGTAACCCGGATCAGACAGGCAAATAAGCACGTTTTTTTGCATATGGAATTCATAGAGGGAATTGCCGCAGACAAGAGCGGCGTTGCTTACGTAGCCAGGCATATCGAACCGACTGGCATTCTCTCCACTCGCAGCAACCTGATTCGCGTGGCCAAAGACATGAACCTGATGGCCATTCAGCGCATTTTCTTGATCGACCGCAACGCGGTTGTCAAGGGCATCAAGGTCATTGAGCAGACGCTTCCGGACGCGGTGGAAATCATGCCGGGCGTGATGCCGCGGGTCATCGGTGAAATTACCAATCTGACGCCGCTTCCGATCATCGCCGGCGGTCTGATCGGGACGCAAAAAGAGATTGACGAAGCACTGGAAGCGGGAGCTTTGGCTGTTTCCGTCGGAAGCAAAGAATTGTGGATGAACTAAAGTGAAACTGTACACAAAAGGGTAGAGATCAGGAGAAACCCCTTTGGAATGGTGCGACTTGTACGGCAAGTTGTCTCTTTTCCATTGGGGTTTTTTTCATCAACTCCGCCATTGGGCAGGAGAGGAGGACTACTGTGAACATGACATTTTCCGCAAAGAACAGGGCGTGTGTCCTCGATCAGATGGCAGAAAATGAGCTTGATTTGATCATCATCGGCGGCGGCATTACCGGAGCGGGCATCGCCTTGGACGCCAGCGTGCGCGGCCTGCGGGTCGGGCTGCTGGAGAAAGCCGACTTCGGCTCCGGCACCAGCAGCCGTTCGACCAAACTGATCCACGGCGGCTTGCGCTATTTGAAGCAGGGAGAAGTAAAGCTGGTGCAGGAGGTGGGACGCGAGCGGGCGATCCTGTACAAAAACGCTCCGCATCTGGTCACGCCGGCGCCGATGCTGCTGCCGATCTACAAGGGCGGCACGTACGGCTATCTGGCTTCATCCGTCGGGCTGTATGTCTACGATTGGCTGGCCGGGGTGGCGCGCAAAGAACGGCGAAAAATGCTGAATAAAGCGGATACGCTGCGGCATGAACCGCTGCTGAAGCCAGACGGACTGAAAGGGTCGGGGCTCTACTACGAATACCGTACCGATGATGCCCGGCTGACGTTGGACATCATGAAAACGGCATGGCGTCACGGAGCAAAGATCGTCAATTACACCGAGCTGACAGAGTTTATCTACCGGGACGGCAAAGTAGTTGGGGTGCGGGCACACGACCGGGTGAGCGGCAGGAGCATCGAGTTGTACGCCAAAAAAGTCGTCAACGCCGCCGGTCCCTGGGTCGATGGCGTACGAAAACTGGACGGCTCGCTGCAGGGAAAGCGGCTGTTTCTTACCAAGGGCGTTCACCTGGTCGTGGATCACGCCAGACTGCCGGTGGCACAGTCGGCCTACTTCGACACGCCTGACGGACGGATGGTCTTTGTCATTCCGCGCGGGAAGATCACCTATATCGGAACGACGGATACGGCATACTCCCACTACGTCGACCTGCCGCGGACGACGGAAGAAGACCGGGCCTATTTGATCCGGGCGGTCAACTTTATGTTCCCTCCAGTCAAACTTGCCGAGAGCGATATCCAGTCACATTGGGCCGGCCTCAGGCCATTGATCTACGAAGAGGGAAAAGGACCGTCCGAGCTGTCCCGCAAAGACGAGATCTTCATCTCCGACAGCGGCTTGATCACGATCGCCGGGGGCAAGCTGACCGGGTTCCGCAAGATGGCGGAGAAGGTGGTGGACCTGGTAGGCCGGCAGCTGGCTGAAGCGGGCAGAGGGAGCTTGCCGGGCTGCACGACGGATCAGATCGTCATCAGCGGCGGCGAATGCAAGGACCGTTCCCGGTATGCGGAGTGGAAACAGGAAATGCTGCAGATGGGCGCAGCCAAGGGGGTCGATCCGGCCGTCGCCAGGGAGTGGATCGAGACCTACGGGACCAATACGCTGCACATCTATGAACGCTTGCAGGACAGACCGTCCGGTTCCCAGGGCTATTCCCGGAAAGAACTGCTGGCGGCTCAACTGGCTTATTCCGTTGAAGAAGAAATGACCGTCCAGGCAGTCGATTTCCTGCGGCTGCGCACCGGCTGGACGTATTTTGACCTGCGGCAGGCTGAAGAGAATGCGGATACGGTGATCGCTTTGATGGCCGAAATGCTGGATTGGGACAGCAGTGAGATGGAGCGGCAGAGAGCGGAAGTGAACCGTTTCCTGGATACGATCTACCGCTTGCCGAAAAACGATCAGGAACTGGCCCGGATCGAGCCTTAGATAGTCTGCCGATCATTATTAGAAGGATGGGAAGATGATGAGGTTTACGGTTGGAAAAAAGCTTTTCTTAGGCTTCTTCTGCATTCTGGCGATGATGGCAGGGCTCGGCTGGCTCGGGCTGAGCAAGCTGGGAGTGATGAATGGGAAGGCGGAAGAGATCTCTGCAAATTGGCTGCCCAAGGTGTCGACAGTCATGGAGATCAAGTACCTGACGGAGCACATTTCCTCACTGGAACAGAAGTACGCTACGGCAGAGGATCGGCGCATGCAGATGATTGAACAGGACATGGATGGGGCAGTGAATGAGGCGGAGCGGCAAATCGGGGCCTTCGGACAAATCGCCACGGGTGAAGAGGAACAAAAGAATTATCAATCTCTTTTAAATTCGTGGGGACAGTACAAGGGGATTCATCAGCAATTGGTTGATGCCACCAAACAAGGGCAGACGGGCGAGGTCAAGCGTTTGCTGCAGGACGCCGACGTGATGTTTCAGGTGATGGCCGGTTACCTGGAGAGCTTGACCAGGATTAGCTACGACGGGGCACAGTCCGCATCAACAGAAGCCGCACAGATATACGCCCGAGGTCAGCGGGAGACGGCGCTGTTCATTTCGCTCGGTCTCATCGTCAGCATGCTGCTGGCCTTTTGGCTGATGCGATACATGACCCGGTCGCTTGGGCACATGGCCCGAAATGTCAAGGAGATGGCAGGCGGCGACTTGCGCATGCGGGAGCTTTCAGGATGGAAACGGGATGAGCTGGGGGATCTGGCTCGGGATCTGAACCAGATGAACGCCAATCTGCGCACGATGATTCTTCAAGTAACCGAGACGGCGGAACAGGTGGCAGCTCGATCACATGTGCTGGCTGCCGGCGCGCAGGAGACGCAAGACGGAAGCAGAGCAATCGCCTCAACCATCGAGATGATCGCACAGCAGGCCCAATCCGTCGTCACAGGTTCGCAGGAGTGCGGCAGAGCGATGGCGGAAATGGCGATGGGAATCCAACGCATTGCCGAGGCGTCCTCCCTGGCCGCAGAGACATCCGAAGCTTCCGCCCGAAGTGCCCAATCGGGAAACACATCGCTGGCTCTGGCGGTGGACGAGATGGAGGCGATTCACGGCTCCAGCAGAGAGGCTGTGTCATTGGTCACGCTGTTGGGCCAGCGTTCACAGGAGATTGGCAGTATTGTGGAAATGATTACAGAAATTTCAGCGCAGACCAATCTATTAGCGCTTAACGCGGCGATTGAAGCAGCCCGGGCTGGCGAGCACGGCAGAGGCTTTGCGGTTGTCGCCGACGAGGTTCGCAAGCTGGCCGAACAATCCGAGCAGTCAGCCAAGCAAATATCTGAGCTGGTGAAGCAGATGCAGCAAGATACGGCACAGGTTGTAGAGTCGATCCAAACGGTATCTTCCGATATGGCCAGAGGAACCGGTGTCGTCCGGGAGGCAAGGCAGACGTTTTCGCAAATCGTCAGCGACATGGATGAACTGACCAGCCAAATTCAAGATATCTCTGCTGTGTCGGAGGAGATGTCGGCAAGCTCCGAGCAGGTGGCCGCCAGCGTAGACGAATTTGTCTCCATCTCTGAGGGGACGGCAGATCAGACGCGGCAGGTGGTGGAGACGACGACGCGACAGACGGCAGCGTTGAGGCAAATCTCCACATCGGTCGCAGAGTTAAATCGCATGGCTGAAGAACTGAATCGGGCAATCGGCAGGTTTACTGTCTAGCGCCTGGGATTTCATGCAAAAGTGGCAGGTCATCACGAGTCCGGTCAGGAACCGGGCTTCACCGACCGCCACTTTTGTTTGCTTCGCCCAAATCTGTCTGCAACCGGTTGCCATAAGATCGCAATCAGCGCTCCGACGGAAGTGTTGGTGATCATGTTGGCGACGGCCGGAACGGCAGCGATCGGACTGATGTGATGAATCGCCAAAAGCGCCGCCAGCGCCGTATTGCAAATGCCCATTTCGTAAACGATCGAGCGCCGGTCCGGCTCAGCAGCCCCCAGTACAGCGCTGTAGCCATAGCCGAGCAGCATCGGTACGGTTACCTGCAGGAACACGCAGACGAACAGCAACGGCAGCAGATGGACATACTGCTTCAGCATCGCTTGTGCCCCCGAGACAACGGCTACGTCGATGATCAGGAGTGCGGCGGAAGACAGCAGGGGAATGATCTTCTTGACGTGCGTCAGCTTTGCTTCCCACTTCATCTGAATCAAGAGTCCGAGCATGATCGGAATCAGCACGACGTAGACCATCTGTAAAAAGACGCCCCAAAAGTCGACCGGCACGACGCTGCCGACGGCACTTTTCATAATCACGGGTGTAAGAAACGGCCCGATCAGCGTATCGACGGAGGACATCATAATACTCAGCGCCAGTGTGCCGCCCGCCATAAACGTGTAGAGATTGGCCGAGGTGCCGCTGGGGACCGAACCAGCCAGGATCACCCCGGCTAACAGTTCAGGATTTTCCGGAAAAAAGAGAAAGGCCAGCAGGATCGAGATGCCTAATGTGATCGTCCATTTTCCCAAGACGCCAAGCAGGGCCAGTTTTGGCTGCAAGATTACTCGTTTGAGGCTATCGCGCGACAGCGTCAGACCCATGTTGAACAGAATGAATCCCAAAGCAGGGGCTGTCCAGTCCTTGAAGAAGACGAAATGTTGCGGAAAATGATAGGCCAGCAGGGCAAAGCAGATAATCCACAGCGGGAGAAATTTTGAAATGATCGTATTGCATATTGCCAGCATGAAACCACTCCTAGCCTTGATGGGCTGCCTTGTACATAGAGCTGAAACTTAGCCGCTCGGTTATTTACCATTCAATTAGAAATCAGCTATCCTTGTCCATGCAGGTACCCTTCTGACGGAAATGAAATTTTCTGACCGTTTCCATTGTAAAGGATTCGCATCTATTAATCTATCGAATCAAGAGATTTTTGCCGAAAGAGGAGTGGTTCTGGGAATGTTTGCGGAAAATAGGGTAAGCGTCATCAAGGAACAATCACTGGCAATGGAGAAAGCGGGAACCATCACGCCGCAGGGTCTCAACTTGGCGGGACTTGCAAACGGTCTGTCAGCATGCGCTGCTTACCTCGTTTCGTGAAGACGACAATCTCAAATGATGGCGGGGCGTACTTGGCCGCTTATTGAACGGATTTCTATAGGCTTTCGAACCTAAACATTCAATTACACGCTATAGGACTAGTCGCACTTTTCAACTTCCAACGATGCTGCCAAAGGACTATTTTCCTTTAAAAAGATAAAAAACCCGCAACAAACAGCGGGGGTATTTCGTTATACCAGTATGAGGAAAAATTTGTTTAATTAAGGAACCTATTTATACTTACTCCTCCACAGATTCCTCCCAGTTTAGCATGACTATTTATCGTCAATCATTGTAGTGGAACCCCGAAGGTTAATGACGGAAAAATGCCTCTTTCAACGCAGAGCCAAAAGAACTACGGATTCATATCCGCACCGTGAAGGCAGTAAGCATACTTGTGGTACCTGTTGTCAACCAGACAGCCGGATTTGTAAAGACGGGTCCGAGGCAACAGGCAAGTTAAAAACTTGAGAAGCACGATGATTTATTTGATTCCGACGGACTAAAGTTAAAAACAGTCGAGCCTTTATACAACCAGAAATTTCCTTGTGTTGTAGTATTTTGGCAATTATAAAAAGGAGGGAAAAAGAGACGATGACGAGGATGAAACGGCTGCGCGGCGCGGGAATGATGCTGTTGGCAGCCGCCGTGCTGCTTGGCACTTCGGAGTCGTACCAGACAGCGGCGGGAAAGGGGGAGACTGAACCGCTTTTGCGAATGGATGCTGCTGTTCCGATGAAATCCGGCGCCAGTTACCTGGAGAGTGCCAGTGCACGGCAGATTTTGCAAGACCTGAAGCGGCGAAGCCCGAACAGGCAGCACCCCCGCCTGATGGCGACTGCTGACCAATTTGAGCAGATGAAGGTTTATCTCAAGACGGACAAAACGTTTAAGAAGTACTTTGACGATGTCAAGTGGTCTGCTGACAAAATCCTTTCGCAGCCTGCTGCCACGTATCAGCTGAAAAATGGAAAGCTGCTGGAGACCAGTGATTTGGTGCTCGACCGTGTGTTGCGATTGGCGCTCATGTACCGGTTGACACACGACAAGGTATACGCAGACCGGGCCTGGAAAGAGCTGAGAGCCGTCTGTGACGATAATCAGTTCAAAGACTGGAATCCGCCGCATTTCCTTGACGTGGCGGAGATGTCGAACGCTGTCGCAATCGGTTACGACTGGCTGTACGACTACTTGTCCGACAGCCAGAAAAAAACGCTTCGTTCCGCCTTGATGCGCAAAGGGCTGGAGCCGGCGCTTGAGGTGTACAGGGGAAATACGAAAGGGCCGGTCAACCAGGTGTCCTGGCTGCGTACAGAGGATAACTGGAATACAGTCGTTAACGCAGGGATTGGCGTCGGCGCCCTTGCCATCGCAGACGAGACGCCGGAAACAGAGCAACTCAGCAGCCAGATACTGGAATATGCGATTCGCAACATAACCGTCTCGCTCGGCAACTACGCTCCAGACGGAGGCAGTCCGGAGGGGCCGGGGTACTGGGATCACGGAACGTTGTACATCAGTTACTTCCTCTCCTCGCTGGATTCCGCCCTGGGTACCGACTACGGCTTGTCAGATGCGCCGGGTCTTTCCGAAACCGGGTATTATCCGCTTTACGTAACCGGTCCAGCCGGTTCTTTCAACTTGGGGGATGCCGACTTCACGACCGAGTACATCATTCCGCAGCAGCTCTGGTTGGCTGGCAAGTACGGGAAACCGGAGCTGCTTCCTTCCGGGTTGCAAGGGTACGGAATGGCGATGAAGATGGTTTGGTATAAACCGGCTGATGCGGCTGCACAAAGCGTGTCACGACTACCACTGGACAAGAGATTCTCCAACCCGGAGACAGAAATCGTCACGATGCGCAGCAAGTGGAATGATCCGAATGCGTTGTTTGTCGGTTTTCACGCTGGAGACAATTATCTGAATCACGCGGATCTGGACATCGGGACGTTCGTGCTGGATGCCCTGGGGGTAAGGTGGGCCACTGAACTGGGGAAAGACAACTACGACCTGCCCGGGTATTTCGATATTAGAGGACAGCGCTGGGACTATTACCGGAAACGCGCTGAGGGGCAAAATACGCTGGTCATCAATCCGGGGAGCGGACCGGATCAGAATATTCACGCCAAAAGCACCATTGATACCTTTAAAACAAGCGCCCAAGGAGCCTTTGCCATCACGGACATGACGTCAGCTTACGAGCGGGATGCGGTATCCGCAAAACGGGGGATTGCACTGGTCGACAACCGCACAAAGGTGCTTCTTCAAGATGAAGTCCAGCTGAAGAGAAAGGGCTACATCTGGTGGTTCATGCATACAGATGCGAAAATCAGTCTCGCTGATGACGGGCGATCGGCGATTCTGCAGGTTGGGGACAAACGGCTGTGGGCTCATATCCTTTCAGATCAAAAGCTGAAGTTTAGAGTATTCTACGAAAAACCGCTCAGTACATCGCCCAACCCGCCCAATCAGGCGGAGAATAAGGGACTCAAGCTGGCGATTCTGTCCGAGGGGGCGAGCGATCTGCGGCTTTCCGTCCTGTTTGTGCCGCTTCGCGAAGGAGAAAAACCGCCTGCGACAATGCCGGAGATCAAGCCGCTGAAGGATTGGAGCACTACCGGCTTTCCGGTTCGCCTGCAGTAGGCAGTCCTTTTACTGGAAACGGAAGGCGGCTGCAGGCAGGGCCGCCTTTTCCCAAAATTTTTAGCGGCCGTATTTCGACAAATTAAGACCGTTGTTTTTCTCCTATGCCTATTTTAGTATTAGTCTTACTTGATCTGTAGGACAAAATTCGCTCTCATTCAAGGGGAGTATTTGCAATTGTCTTGTTTTTGTATCAAAAGGAGGCGTGCAAATGTCACAACTGGAAACGAAACAGAGCTGGCTGGAGAGGTACCATCTCTGGCTCCAACAGGACGGCATACAGCAGGATTTGCGGGAAGAACTGGCGGGCATTCAGAATCAACCGGATGAGATCGAAGACCGGTTCTACAAGGATATCGAGTTTGGAACAGCGGGAATAAGAGGAGTAATCGGCGCTGGCACCAATCGACTGAATATTTATACTGTTCGCAAGGTTGTCTCCGGCTTGGCCTCCTACATCCTAAACCTGGGGACGGAAGCGATGAAGCGGGGAGTCGCAATCGCCTACGATTCCAGAAAGTACTCGCGAGAGTTTGCCGAGGAAGCGGCACGTGTTCTGGACAGCAGGGGCATACCTGTTTTTCTGTTTGAAGAAATGGCTGCCACGCCGCTGTTGTCATACGCGATCCGCTACTTTCGGACGGCAGCTGGCATTGTCGTGACGGCGAGTCACAACCCGCCCCAGTTCAACGGGCTGAAAGTATACGACGAACATGGCGGACAGATTACCGATGGGATTGCAGAGAAGATATATGCGGAGATTCAGCGTTTCACCGACCCTCTTGCCATACATACAGACGGTTTGCAGAAAGACAGGGGACAGGGAATTACGCTGGTCGGGGAGGAAGTTCTCAAGGCGTATACAGACGAAGTGAGATCCCTTCTCCTCAACCGATCCGTAACCGAGCAGCATGGAAAGAAGCTGCGTATTGTCTATACCCCGCTGCATGGAACAGGAAACGTGCCGGTACGGTCCATTCTGGAGAAAAGTGGATTCTCCGACGTGCATGTAGTTGAAGCACAAGCGCAGCCGGACCAGCAATTTTCGACGGTAAAGGCACCTAATCCGGAAGAGAAGGACGTTTTTGAGCTGGCTCTCAAGTTGGCAGAAGAGGTAGATGCCGACCTGATCATGGCTACAGACCCGGACGCGGATCGATTGGGAGTATTGGTCAAAGCGGACGGAGAATACAAGTATCTGAGCGGCAACCAAATTGGGGTGCTCATCCTGCACTACCTGTTGGAACAAAAGCAGGCAAAGGGCCTGCTCCCTAAGAATGGAGCTGTTCTGAATTCCATCGTCACTTCCGGCTTGGGAGAGAAAATCGCCGGGAAGTACGGGCTCAAAACCGTTCACACACTGACGGGCTTCAAGTATATCGGGGAAAAAATCAACGAATACAAAGTCACCGGCGATCATACTTTTGTATTTGGCTACGAAGAAAGTTATGGATACCTGGCGGGAGATTTCGTCCGCGATAAGGACGCCGTGCAGACAACGGCGATCGTCGCCGAGATGGTGCTGGTTTATAAAGAAGAGGGCAAACATCTTTTTCAGGTGTTGGCAGAGATCTATCGCGAGCATGGCTACTACTGGGAAGATTACCTGTCGATTACCTTCTCCGGCGCTTCGTCTGAAAAAAACATGCGGGAAATCATGCGTTCCTTCCGGCAAAATCCTCCTGAAAAGATTGCTGGCCTGCCGGTGAGGTGGATCGAGGACTACGAAAGCAGTAAAAAACGGCATGTCGCCGATCGGCGTGTCGCCTCCCTGGATCTGCCGAAGTCGGATGTACTAAAATTTGTTCTGGAAGACAGCTCGTGGATTGCGATCAGGCCTTCAGGTACGGAACCGAAAATGAAAGTCTACTTTAGCGCCGTGTCACTAACTTCGATGCAAGAGGCAATAGAAAAAGCAGATCGTTTGAAGCGCGAGTTGAAAGAGAAGGTGAACACTATATAAAGCGTTGTTATTGCAATGCCTGAACTTCCGGCATGCAGCGCTTCCCTGGTTTACCTATCCTGTCCGGCTTGATCGCGCATTCGCCTGTGCCATTCGAGGAATTCCCGGAATTGTTGCTTACTCACTCCGGATTGCATGGCCTCCCGAATAAGCCCGAGCCATTCTTCCGATAATTCCTCTTGTTCAACGACATGATCTTCGTGCAGAAGCTGGTCTAAAGAAACTTGAAGTGCAGCGGCGATTTTTTCAATAAGGTCAAGGGATGGATAACGATTCGTCCCTTTCTCAATGGAGTGCAAACAGGATGCACAGACATCCGAGAGTTCGGCTAATTGGGAAAGGGAGAAACCCTTTTCCTTTCGCAAGCTGTTTATGCGTGTTCCGAGCATTCACTTTTCCTCTCCTTCATTCGCTTGTTACATGGTGTATCCGTTTAGCGGCGCTATGTATGTTGAGTCTCTATTGTAACGAAATAAGAAGATGGACAGATAAAGGTGCCGCGCGGAAGGTCAAGACGACGTTCGATCACGCGGTAGTTGCCTTGGAATGGGATAAGGAGGAAGTATATTGTTACAGGACAAACAAGCAATAGAAGAGATCGATTTTGAATGGCTGGATCTGATCATCGAGGCACGGGATCTCGGTATAACGATAGAGGAGATAAGGGATTTTTTACGAGAGGCCGCTAAAAAAATCGGCTAAGTTCAACCGGGAGGCCTCAAACAAGTACCCCTGTCCGGGTAATGATCAGAATCGTCAAGCGGCTCTGCTACTTTACCGATATGAACATCCAGTCCCTTAAGCTGAGGAGATTCCTCTTTTTTTCGCATCACCGAGAGCCGCTCTCTCCTTCCTCTTCACGCTCTGCTGTAGCTGATTGGGCTGCTCCGCCTGCAGACAGGAACATCCGGATCTCTGCGGGTGTCAACCCCATGTTTCGGGCAGCTAAAATAAGTTTGATCCATTCCGGGTCCAAATGAGCCGCATATGTTGGTCTATCCATATATATACCTCCCATTGCTCGCGTCTAAACGTCTAATTCTTTTGACAATTTTCATACCTGCTGCGTCACCGGCTGCGCTATTCGTTTTTACCCTTTCGGTTCTCCCGCCATCTGTTAAACTGGATGAACTCCTGGAACTCCTGAAACTGCTCCTTGCTGATGCCGGCGTCAATCGCTTTTCGGACGAGCGACATCCACTCATGATCGATCGTTGTGTCACCCTCCTCGCTATTCAACAGGTAGTGAATGTCCACTTCAAGTACGGCTGTGATTTTTTCCAGAAACTGAACAGAAGGATTGGTCTGCAAATTGCGCTCTATGTAACTGAGATATGATTTGGCTACTCCGGCACGTTCGGCAAGTTCTGTCAGGGAAAGTCCCTTTTCCAATCGTATTTCCTGAATACGCTTACCAATCATCGTGAAATATCCCTCCGTATTTTGCGGCGAAAACCCTATGTAGTTCATTATAAAGAAAAACGCGTTCGTTATAAAATTGACAAAAGGGCGATAATTTGCGAAAATACCTATATAATGAACGATAATCGTTTCTTTTAACGAATACAAGCGGAAATTAAGGCTTCTCCTATTTTTTTGCATTCAATAAAAAGAACGATAGGCTAATGTTCTCGGAACCCGAATAGAGGAGGAAACCATGAAAGTTGCTGTATGCATCACGACATGCAAACGCCACGAGGGTCTGAAGCGGTTGCTCAAGTGTCTGGAAAACTTAACCTTCAAGCGCTGCATTCCGGACGAACTGCAGGTGGTCGTGGTCGACAATGATCCCGCCGAGCCCGAAAAGGCATTTTGCGAAAGTGAAAGCCGTCGCTACAGATGGACGCTGCGATATGTGGCTGAATCACAACGGGGTATTTCCTACGCGCGCAACAGGGCAATCGTCACGACGAGGGACGATTTCGATTTTATTGCGTTCATTGATGACGATGAAGTGCCGGAGCATGACTGGCTTGATGAGCTGCTGCACGTTCAACAATCGTATGATGCCGACATCGTCGCCGGTCCGGTTCTCTCCATATTTGAAGAAGAGGTACCTGAATGGGTATTGAAAGGAAAGTTCTTTGAACGGGCCCGTTACGAAACGGGGTATCGAATGAAGATGGCAGCGACAGGTAACGTGCTGATCCGGGCGGAAGTCGTCCGGAATATGGAGACGATCTTTGACGAACGGCTGGCTTTGACCGGAGGGGAGGATACGCATTTTTTCATGCGCTTGCACAAGATGGGCCACACGATCGTCTGGGCCGACAATGCGCTGGCTCACGAGTATGTGCCGAACAGCCGTGTGACGATGAACTGGATATGGAAACGAGCCTATCGATTGGGCAACACGATCACCTTCTGCGAGATCGACTTGTATCCCTCCGTCAGGGTGAGGGTCAAACGCCTGCTGCTGGGAGGGGGAAAAGTCGTCCAAGGCGTACTGCAGATGATTATCTCTCCCGTATTGGGGCAACACGCTTTCGTCTGGGCGATTCGCCATATGTACCGCGGGTTTGGCATGCTCGCCGCGTTAGCCGGGCGCCATTACGAAGAGTATAGGAAGGTACAGTACACGACTGAAAGTAAAGGAGAATCAGTATGAAATGTATCGGTTATCTGTCGGCGGCCCCGAGGGTCTCCACCAGACCGGATGCAGAGGCAAGCGGGCCGCGTTCCCATGTGTTGGGGGTCATCAACGGATTCAGGAATTCTGGCTGGCATGTAAGAAGCTTTATCGTCGGGGACCGTATGGCTGTGAAAGTGCTGAAGAAAAACACGGAAAGCATGCTATCGAAAAGCAAACTGCACGCGCTGCTCGCCGATGTGGTCAGGTTTGGCATGGGCGTCGTCAACGCCCGCCGCGCACTAGGCGAACTGGACGATGAAGTGCATTGGGTGTATGAGAGATTTGCAGCGCTGCAGTCGTTGGGCTGGATTTTCAAACGGAAGGGGATTCCCTGGATTCTCGAGACGAATGCTCCGCTTTTCTACGAGGCCAAAGTGGAGAGGAAAAGCTTGGTGCTGACAAAGCTTGCCCGCAAATTGGAAATCAGCGCCTACCACAAGTGCGATGTCCTGATCTGTGTGACGGAAGAGCTGAAAAACATCATTATCCGCGAGACGGGAATTGACCCCGGCAAGGTGATTGTCGTGCCTAATGGTGTCGATGTTCTGGTATACGACCCGCAAAAGTACAGGGCAAAACGTCTGTTTGCAGAATTTACCGTCGGCTTTGTCGGCAGCGTCATCTCCTGGCAGGGGTTGAACTTGCTGCTGACGGCAATCAAAGAACTGCAGGAAGAAGGAGTTTTTATCCGTGCAGTGATCGTCGGGGACGGACCTGCCCGGGGGGAGTGGCAGCAATTGGCCGAAGAGCTCGGATTGTCCGAATACACGAAATTTGTCGGGAGAGTGCCGGCGACGGAAGTGCCAGAGTACATTTCCGGTTTTGACATATGCTACTCCGGGCAGTTGCCGCTCAAGATAGGTGTCATGTACCTCTCTCCGTTAAAACTGTACGAATACATGGCGATGGCGAAACCGGTGATCGCTTCCAACTTTGCGGATGCAGGCAAGCTGGTGAAAAACGGCGTCACCGGCTATCTGTTTGAACCGGGCAACCTGGAGGCGTTAATGAGCTGCCTGCGTGAAGCGTATGCTGCCGGAGGCAATCTGGTTGAGATGGGAAGAGCGGCCCGCGAGCAAATTGTGCAGGAGCACAGCTGGGAATCCCGGGTGAGAATGATGATTCCGCAAATTGAAGAGATTCTTGGGAGGAAGGTATGAAGATCAGGACCGTTTCCGTTTGTGGAGTAAACGTGCAAGCCTTGAAACTGCAAGACCTCCACTCGCTTATTCAGACAGCTGTACGAAGCAAAGAGAAGTACATCATTGCCAATCACAATCTGCACAGCCTCTATCTGTATCACAAAGAGCCGAAAATGCGTGACTTTTATGCAAAAGCAAATTATGTCCACATTGACGGAATGGCGCTCGTTTTTATTGGTCGGCTGCTGGGCAAACCGCTCAGCCGGGACCATCGCGTCACCTATATCGATTGGACTGACCCGCTGATGAAAGAAGCGGAGGAGAATGGATACCGCATCTTCTTTTTGGGCTCAAAGCCAGGCGTCGCCGACAAGGCAAGGCGCATTCTTGCGGAAAGATATCCCGGATTGCAAATGGAGGTCGCTCACGGGTACTTCAATGCAGCTGCCGGTAGTGACGAATGCAGGCAAATTCTCGACAGGATCCGTGCTTTCTCTCCTCACATTCTCATGGTCGGCATGGGCATGCCGCGTCAAGAGGAGTGGATACTGGAGAATTTTTCGGAGATTTCGGCAAATGCGATTCTGACGGCCGGGGCCTGCATGGACTACGTTGCAGGAGAAGTGCCGACGCCGCCTCGCTGGCTGGGAAGAATCGGGCTGGAGTGGCTGTATCGGCTGCTCAGCGAACCGGGGAGGCTGTGGAGACGATATCTGATCGAGCCCTGGTTTATTGGAAAATTATTGTTAAAAGAGTTGATTTATCGAAAAAATTTGAAAGACAAGGGGTTGTCTTCATGATATTGGTAGTAGGCGGGGCTGGGTACGTCGGCAGCCATACCGTTAGGATGCTGTTGGATCAAGGGTATCAGGTAGCAGTACTCGACAATTTGACGACAGGCCACCGAGCAGCAGTGGATCCACGGACGGTCTTTATCGACGGCGACTTGGGAGACTGTGCCGATCTGGACCGGGTGTTCAGTACATATCCGATAACTGGCGTGATGCATTTCGCCGCGAACAGTCTGGTGGCGGAGTCGGTGGCAAATCCGTTGAAGTACTATCAGAACAACGTTGCCTCAACGATAAACCTGTTGGAAAGCATGCTTCGTTACGGCGTCAGACGGTTTATCTTTTCCTCTACTGCTGCCGTGTACGGAGTCCCTGATGTTGAGCTGATCGATGAAACACTGCCTGCCAATCCGATTAATCCTTACGGCCGCACCAAGCGGATGATTGAACAAATTATCGAAGACCTTTCCGTCTCACACGGTCTGGAATACGTCACACTGCGGTATTTTAACGCGGCGGGAGCTCACCTGTCCGGGGAGATCGGCGAGGATCACGATCAGGAAAGCCATTTGATCCCGATTGTCTTGCAGCATTTGCTGGGGCTGCGGGACAAGATTACGGTATTTGGAACAGATTACGATACCCCGGACGGAACCTGCATTCGGGATTATATTCATGTCCTTGACTTGGCCAATGCCCATATTTTGGCGCTCGCTAAGCTGTTTTTCGGCGAAGTGCGCAATCAGGTGTACAATCTGGGGACTGGGCGCGGTTATTCTGTAAAAGAAGTGATCAGCCTATGCGAAGAGACAACCGGCAGAAAAGCGGTGATCCAGTTGGGAAACAGGCGGGAAGGAGATCCGCCCAGACTCGTCGCGGCCAATCGCAAAGTGAAGGCGGAGCTCAACTGGGTGCCGGAACACGATCTAAAAAGCATGATCAGTTCTGCCTGGAACTGGCATACCAAGTATCCTGCCGGCTATCAAGTCCTGAGATAACCGCAGTTTTCAGACGTTGAGCCAACCCGTTAATGAGTGCTCGCAAAACTGTACAAGCTGAAAATAGGTCTTTACCAAACAGGGCATCTATTGTATCGTTTTTGATGATCAATACATGCCCTGTTTTTTTAAAAAGATGGCGTTCGCAGTTTGGACCTGGCAAAAAGCCGCACTTTTCTGAACTAACAAAAATGAATATCACCAATTAATAGAAAAAGCGTTTAAAAGTATAAAGGCACATGATTTTAACAGTTGGATATGTTATTCTACTTAAGACAACTTGTTTTGGGAGTGGAGTTGAATGATAGGGAAGCGTATTCAACAACTGAGAAAAGAGAGGGGACTGACTCTTTCGGAGCTTGCGGAGCGAGCCGATGTGGCCAAGTCCTATTTAAGTTCCATTGAAAGAGACGTTCAATCCAATCCCTCCATTCAGTTTCTTGAAAAAATCGGGGCTGTGCTCAATGTTTCCGTACAGTCGCTGCTGCAGCAAGAAGATAATCCACGGGACGAAGGGGTCGATCAGGAATGGTTTTCCCTGATTCGCGAAGCAATGGATTCCGGCGTGAGCAAAGAACAATTCAGGGAGTTTTTGGAGTTCAACAAGTGGAAGTTGAACCGTCCAAAAGACTGATCCGCTTAAAATAGATGACGTCTAAAAACATACAAGGTTCGCAGATAGCGTGTACCTTGCATGGAGTATGCTTATCGCGGAATGGCGATCATTGTGGGTGTGGCCGTAAATTTCACCCGAATGCGGTCGTTCGGGGACAGCTGCACGATCCCTGATACCGTTCCCGTGTCATACCAGACCGTTCCGTTTCTGCTAAATTCGATTGAGTTAACCGTGCCATTGGCGGTAATAACCTCTACCGGGTAGGTGTTAGTATTCTGGTAGACGTAGGGACTTGCTCCTACGCTCAATACCACCGGTGCATTTGAAATACTTGCACTCTTCGCCGGCGGGTCAGCCAGCCTGGAAAAGGTCGGGATGACATACGTAACGGCCTGATTAGTCAGCGTAACATTGGCCAGGACAGACAGCTCATACTGTGTAGGGCTTTTCTGCACGGTAATCGTATAGGTTCTCGTATCTGAGCCAAGCCGAATCCGATCGCCAATCCTCACTGCGTTCTGAACATTTAGATTTATCAGATTTGACCCGCTCGTAATGCTTCCTGTTACCCCCGTCAGCGTACCCAACGTTCCTTCCGACGTGCAGATCCAGCCGATACCTTCCGTTTGCACAAGCGCAGCATCCGTAAACAGAATTTGATCTCCCTTACTAAATGAACCTGACGAAGGTTTTTCCGGCGAGTAGATCATGCGAAACGCGTGCTGATCCTCTATGGCCGTGCCCGCCATCTGCCGCAAAGAGAGGCCGGCAAGGTAGATCGGCTGCTGCTGCCCCGCCGGAGCGCTGTTGATCACGGTCAGACGCAAGTCAGGCGGCGGGTCAGGACTGTCGTAATCGTAGTAAAACTCCATCTGTTTGGAGCGGAATGCATCTTGGGTGGGCAGAGAAAAGAAGGCTTCTCTGACCAGTGGAGTACCGGCGGCACCGCTCTCCAATCTGATCAACCATCTGCCGGGAGGATTGGCGCCGGGCAATTTATACGTGATCGCTATGCGGTACTTTGCGCCTTTTTTCAAAGGCTTTCTGAGAAACTGACGAAACTGCTGATACTGGCTGGAGGGGGAGAGTACAATTCCCATCCTGCCAGCCGGCAGGTCTGCCCCTGTGTAGGAAGTGACCGACATGCTGCCGGCATCCCATCCCAGCGGCACAGGACTCGTATGCAGGTTCAAGGAAAAATCGGCATTGTAGAGCATCTCCGCAGACAAACTGCCGTTGTCATTTGACGTCAGCTCGGGCAATGGCAAATGGGTTTCATAACTCTTCAAAAAGACGGGCATTTTCGATATGGACAACAGATTGGCGCCGTTTTGGGTTCTGCCGTCAGCAAGTAGGGCCCAGCTGTTCTTCAGCTCGAACGGGAGGGTAGCAGGAGGGATTCTGTCGTCATCCGCCCATAACACATAGCCCTGGCTGCCGTCACTGTACACCAGCGACAGATTGTGCACGCCGTCAGAGGTTGTGGAATAGGAGTATGTCCTCGCCCCGTTCAAGAGATCGACCATGCGGCGGTAGGCGAAGCCGGGTGGGATGAGTGTAGGGGGATGGGCCAAATCAAGCAGCCGCAATCTCGACCACGGGTAGTCGATGCCATAGAAGTAGCAGCGGTCCACGCCGGCAATCCAATTGCATAGATACATGCGGATCAGGTAGGAGATGGCGAGATCGTAAGGCATAACGACAGAGTAGTCGAGCGGATCGGTTCCGTACAACGTTCCTTTGTAGTAAAAGCTGTTCCAGGTACTCTCCGTGTTCCAGAGGGGCAGGTTCCCAACGCCTTGCCCCGCCATAACAGCCTGATAGGCGCCTGCCAGATCAATCACGCTCTCCGGCGGACCGGGAAAGGTGTAGAGGTGTACCCCGACAATGTCGATCCAGTATTTCCCGCCGGCTGTCATGAACGCATCCAATGCCGCCACTCCGCCCCATTCCGTGAAGCTGGGGCTGACGATCTTGGTCCCCGGATCGATCGCTTTCAATACCTGATTGGCCTCTCTGGTCAACTCAACCAGTTTGTCGACCGTTCCCGAGTAGTATCGGCTTAAATTTGCTTCATTCCAAATCTCGTAGTAGCCAATTTTCCCCTTGTAACGCGTTCCGATTACGCTCAGGTAGTCCCGCCAGTCCTGAATGTTGTTCGGAGGGGCGCTATTGTAGTAATCCGTACCCGGAACAGGCGAGGGTCCGCCCCCGGTTGCCCAAGCAGGGGGTTGTCCCAGCGTCCAAATGACGTCAAGACCGTTTTTCTGGGCAAAATCGACAAAGCTGTCGACGACGGAAAAATCAAAACTGCCCTTCGACCTCTCTATATTCCCCCAGTTTGTTCCCGTGTCCCAAAGGCGAATCGATCCAAAACCGAGCGGTTGAAAGTCCTGGGTCTTCTTCATGTGCATGCCAAAGAACCTGCTGTCGATCTGTTTTAACGAAATGGAATTATTTATGAGAATAACCTCCTTTTTCAAATGCAGATATATAGAACAGCGTATGAAACACAAAATCGAATGGTGTCGGCGCTGCACCGTACAGTTTCGTTCTTTTAAAGAAACGTCATGTTCGTTATAAAATGTATGAAAACGAGAGAGATCGGGAGTTAATACGAGATAACGAACGAAACTTGTTTGAAATAGGCAATTAAGGGCAAAAACTGCCATTTTTATTTCCTCATCCTTCCTGTATACTCAACGTATCGGTTCGTTAAAACGAACTAGTGAGAAACGAAACGAACAGAGGAAGGGGAAGGGAGTACATGTATACGTCTGTTTTACGCGTATCGTCAGGATTTGGGATAGAGGGGACAGCCTACGTATGGATATGGTGATTGATGTTCTCACAACGATTCGCAAAAGATGGTTTCTCACGCTGGCGGTTGCGGCAATCGCCGGTATTGCAACCGGTCTGATCCAATTCTTCGTACTGGTTCCCAAGTATCAAGCGACGACGACTCTGCTTGTGCAGCCCCAAAACACCAACAATATGAATATTTACACCAGCTCGCTGGGAAATCAGCAGCTGCTTAAAACCTACACAGAGCTGATCAAAAGCCGGCGCATCGCCGAAGACGTCATCCGCAAGATGCAGTCCACGATCACCCCGGCGCAGCTGCTGGAAAAAGTAGCTGTGAAAATAAACAACGGCACTTTTCTGTTTTCCATTACCATCACCGATCAGAATGCCGCGTTGGCCGTCCGGTACGCAAACGCATTCTCCCAGTCGATCACCGAGAATGCCAATCTGTTCATGAATATAGACAATGTGATGGTTATCGACGAAGCGGAAGGAAGCAGCAATCCCGTTCCCATTGGGCCCAAACCGTACGTGAGCATACCGATCTCCGTCGTTCTTGGATTTATGGTCGGTGTGGTGCTGGCGCTCTTTTTTGAAATGGTGGACAGAGCCAAACATGCGTCCAGCCCGCGAAAGAAAAGCTTCGCGTCGTAAAAAATTCAGGCAATTCAGGCAATCTCTCATTACGCATAGAGGAGATGGTTTTCGAGATGAAGGTCAGAAAAGCTGTTATTCCCGCAGCAGGGCTGGGGACGCGTTTTCTTCCTGCAACGAAGGCGATGCCGAAAGAGATGCTGCCCATCGTTGATAAGCCAACCATTCAGTACATTGTTGAGGAAGCCGTCGAATCCGGCATCAAAGACATCATTATTGTGACGGGACGAAGCAAACGGGCAATTGAAGACCACTTTGACAAAAACTACGAACTTGAATTGAACCTGCTGGAAAAGAGCAAGAATGACCTTTTTAACATCGTAAATGGGATTACCAATCTTGTCGATATTCACTACGTCAGGCAGAAGGAAGCGCTGGGTCTGGGCCATGCCATTTGGTGCGCGCGAAAGTTCATCGGCAATGAACCCTTTGCTGTTCTGTTGGGAGACATGGTGATTCGGAGCGAGACGCCGTGCCTGAAGCAGATGATCGACATCTACGACCAGCAAAACTCCAGCGTGATTGCGGTCGAACCGGTTGAATGGAGCGAAGTGGGCAACTACGGCGTGATCGAAGGGGTGAACATCGACGATAGCCTGGAGTTGATCAAAAACCTGGTGGAAAAGCCAAAGAGTAATCCACCATCCAACCTGGCGATCATTGGCCGCTACATCCTGGATCCGCGAATATTCGCGATTCTGGAACGGATCAAGCCGGGAGTGGGCGGCGAGATTCAATTGACCGACGCCCTGCAAGTCCTCGCTCAGGAACAGGCGATGCTGGCCTATAGGTTCAAAGGGACGCTTTACGACGTCGGCAGCAAGATCGGCTTTTTAAAGGCGACAATCGAGTTTGCCCTGCATAACGAAGAGCTCAACGAAGACTTCCGGCATTACCTTCGCGACTTTCAAGCGGCGGAGATGTTGAAAAAAGAAAAGGTAGGAATGCGATAAACCATGGGGATGCTGCCTCGTCACATCGAACAAACGATTGATGTTCCCAAAAGCTTGTACGTGCGGTTTGGCAAACAGATGCTTGACCTCATGCTGTGTCTGCTGCTCGCCTTGCCCGTACTTGCGGTATGTGCCGTCGTTTCTGTTCTGATCAAGCTGGATTCAAAAGGCCCCGTCTTGTTCAGGCAACCCCGTTTTGGGAAAGACGGCAGGGAATTTCAGATCTATAAATTCCGCACCATGTACATAGATGCACCGAGACAGGGCAGATCGCCTGTAAGCGACCGCGACCCCCGGATCACGAGAATTGGGCGGTTGCTCAGGAAGACGAGTATAGATGAACTGCCGCAGCTGATCAACGTCCTCAGGGGCGAGATGAGCTTCGTCGGCCCTCGTCCGGAACAGTCCTCGATTGTACAAAAGTACTACACCGGCTACGAAAGGCAGCGGTTTCTCGTCAAACCGGGGATTACAGGGTTGTGGCAAATCAGCATGGATCGGACGAAACCGATTCACGAAAACCTCTCCTATGATCTCCAGTACATCAGAGAAATGTCGCTCGGCCTTGACCTTTGGATTATTTTGCAGACGGTCCTGATCGTATGTAAGAGCAATACCTGTTAACTGATCGGGCCGCAATTGGATGTGAACCAGATGCTTAGTCGATTAAAGAACAGTACGCTCGCCCGCAATACCCTGTGGATGGTGCTTGGCCAAGGGTCGCGTATTCTCATTCAAGCTGTCTATTTCATCATCATCGCTCGCTGCCTGGGGGCGGAAGGATACGGCACATTCGTCGGGGTTGCATCCCTGGTCGGCATCTTTGCCCCCTTCTCCACTTGGGGAACGGGAAATTTACTGGTCAAGCACGTTTCGAGAGACAAAGGGGTGTTTCCCCAATATTGGGGCAATGCCTTGGCCATGACCGTCATATCCGGGGTCTTGCTTACACTATTGACCGGTATTGTCGCTCAGTTCACACTGCCGGTGTTTGTCAGTCCGCTGCTGATACTGGCGATATCCGTTTCCGACCTGATCTTCTACCGGCTGCTGGACGTCAGTTCACAGGCGTTTCAAGCGTTTGAACGGCTAAAAAGAACGGCGCAGCTGCAAGTTTTTCTCAGCCTGGCGAGATTGGTCGGGGCCGCTGCCCTCGCTTTGTTCTCCGACAGCAGATCGCCGGCGGAATGGGCGGTCATCTACCTGTGTACGACGGTGATAGGGGCGGCTGTCGGCGTCTGGCTGGTCAACCGTGAACTTGGAACTCCCCGTGTGGAGTGGAGGAAGCTGTTCGCCGAATTGCGAGAGGGCTTTTACTTTTCCGTCAGCAGTTCGTCTGTCGCGATTTACAACGACACGTCGAAGATTCTGCTGGTCAATCTGTCAACGCTTGAAGCGTCCGGCATCTTCGCCGCGGCCGGACGAATCATCGAGGTCTCCCTCAGCCCGATCCGCGCGTTGATGGGCGCTGCCTACGCAAAATTTTTCCAGGATGGAAGAGACGGCATTGCCGGGAGCTTGCGGCTCGCGAAACGGCTTCTCTCCGTTTCCGTGGTATACAGCGTAATTGCCGGGATCTGCATCTACGCGGCCGCTCCTGTTCTGCCCTGGCTGCTGGGCGAGGATTATTCCAATGCCGTTGACGCGGTGCGTTTCCTGGCGGTTGTGCCGCTGCTCAAAAGCATGTACAGCTTCGCCCAGGATGCGCTTACGGGGGCCGGTTATCAGGGGTGGAGAAGCGGGATACAGGTGATCGTAGCAGTGATCAATCCGCTGACCAACCTTCTGCTGATTCCCTTGTACTCCTGGAGGGGGGCTGCCCTCGCAGGCATGGCATCCGACCTGCTGCTGTCCCTCGGGTATTGGCTGGCGATCTGGTACTTCTACCGCAGAGACAATTTGTTAAAAGTGAAAGCTCACATAGCAAGCTAGGGGGAAATCACATTGGAAGCGGGAACGCTAAAGCCTGACATTTTGTCATCGGATCAACTGAAAGCGGGCGTGCTAAAGATTGCTAACGCTGTGGAAAGGGTATTTGCCGTCGCCTCGCTGCTGCTGTTTACCAGTGCGCTGCTGCCCCATCTGCAGAAACAGAGCGGGACGACGATGGATAACATCGAAGGCAACCCGATGCTGCAGTACTTTTGGTATGGCATTTACGGGGTTACCCTGGTGCACTTGTTCGTCAGATGGAAAAGCGTGATGGGCATTCTGCAGCGAGACAAGATCGTGATTCTGCTGACGCTCTTCACGATCAGTTCGGTTCTCTGGTCATTTGCCCCGGAAGTGACCATGCGGCGCGGCATTGCGCTCTTGGGGACGACCATGTTCGGCGTCTACTTTGCCGCCCGTTTCAATCTGGTCGAACAGCTGCGCCTTGTCGCCTGGGCGATGGGTATCGCCGGCATCTTGAGCGTGGCGTTCGCGCTGTTCATTCCGGAATACGGAATCTACGTCGATGACCGCGGAGAGGCCTGGCGGGGCATTTACACCCACAAAAATACACTGGGACAGGTCATGACGCTAGGCGGTATCGTATTCCTCATCCTTGCCGCCCAGCAAAAATGGAAGAGTTGGCCCATGTGGGCAGGTTTTGGATTGTCCGTCTGCCTGCTCCTCTTATCCCAATCCAAAACGGCGTTGGTCATCTTTTTAGGACTGCTGCTCCTTGTTTCGCTTTTACGCACGATCGTTCGGCACTATTCTCTGGCCGTTCCTTTGATCATCATTTCGTTTCTGATTTTGGGCGGCATTTCCGTTCTTTTCTACGGCTATGTGGAGAATGCGCTGGAATTGGGATTTGAAAGCATGGGGCGGGATCTCACCCTGACCGGCCGTACGGAGCTATGGGCAGCGATGTTTGAGAAGATCAGCCAGCATCCCTGGTTTGGCTACGGATACAACGCCTTCTGGCTGGGGCTGGACGGCGAGTCTGCCGATATTTTTCTCATGACCGGGTGGTTGCCCACGCACGGACACAACGGCACCTTGGACATCTGGCTGCAACTGGGAGTAATCGGGGTCGTCCTGTTTGTCGCCAGTTACATCTCCCAGTTTAAAAAGGCAGTGCGCTTCATCGGGACTTCTACCGGAATGCTGGTCTGCTGGCCGTTTTTGTACCTCATGTTTATGCTGTTGTACAGTTTGACGGAAAATACGCTCTTGCGGCAAAACAACATCTTTTGGGTGCTGTACGTGTCACTCGGACTATCCCTGTTGTCGGACGCAAAGCGAGCCGCTTCGCAAGGCGGAGAGCATCTTAACAGAGAGAGAAGGAGGGTACCAAGGTGACAATCGTAATAACCGGTGTGGCGGGCTTCCTCGGGTCCCACCTCTGCAAGGAGTTGCTGGCAAAAGGGCGGCGGGTGATTGGCATCGACAACTTTTCCACGGGAAGAGAGCGCAACCTGAACGAAGTAATCGGCCATCCCGATTTTTTCTTGATCAACGATGATGTAACCAACAAAAGAGTCGTCGAGTTTTCCCTCCTGTCAGGGGTGGAGGAAATCTATCATCTCGCCTCTCCGGCGTCGCCGAAATTCTATCAGCTGGCGCCGTTTGAAACCATTGCGGTCAATACGATCGGAACACAACATATGCTAGAGGTGGCGAAGCGCAACAATGCGAAGCTGCTTTACGCCAGCACAAGTGAAGCGTACGGCGATCCGGAGCAGCATCCGCAGGCGGAGGATTACCGCGGCAACGTGAATACCTGGGGACCGCGGGCCTGCTACGACGAGGCGAAGCGTTTGGGTGAAGTGATGTGTTACGAATATTACCATCGCCACCAGGTTCAAGTGAAAGTGGCCCGCATCTTCAATACATATTCGGACGGTCTTCGCAATGACGATGGCCGGGTGATCTCCAATTTTGTCACACAGGCGCTCACTGGCAGAGACATTACGGTTTATGGCGACGGAAGCCAGACGCGCTCTTTCTGTTATGTAGATGACAATATCCGCGCACTGCAGATGATGATGGAGAAAGATCAGGCGACGGGAGAAATCATCAACATTGGCAATCCCGACGAGCACCGCATTATTGATGTGGCCCGCATGGTGAAGCGACTGGCGGGATCGGAAAGCGGCATCACCTACCATCCGCTTCCCCAAGACGATCCCAAAGTGCGGCGTCCCGTGATCGACAAGGCCCGCCAGATGCTCGGCTGGACGCCAGAAATTAGCCTGGAAGAAGGGCTGAAGAGGATGATCAAAGCGTACAGGACAGAATTGATGCTGCAGTCAAAGGTGTAAACAGTCATTTTCCATAAAAAAACAATTCTCGGAGGATTCACAATGAATGTGGTATGCATTGGGTCAGGCTACGTGGGCAGTGTAACCGGCGCTGCTTTTGCAGCACTGGGCCATCAAACGACGGTGATCGATATCGATCAAGCGAAAGTGGAGATGCTGAATGCAAAAAGAAGCCCGATTTACGAGCCGGGGCTGGACATCCTGATCGCCAAAACCATCGGGAATACATTGTTTGCTTCGACGTCGTACCAGGCTGTGTACGATGCCGATGTCGTCTTTATCGGTGTCGGCACTCCGGAAAAAGCAGACGGTTCGGCGGATCTCACCTACATCAGGCGAGCCGCCGCCAGCATCGCAAAGCATCTCAATCCCCACCGGTTTACCGTGATTGTGAACAAGTCGACGGTGCCGGTCGGGACGGCGGATCTCGTCTCTTCAATCATTGAGGAAGAATCGCTGCTGGAAGCTGAGCTGGATTTTGCGGTGATTAGCAATCCGGAATTTTTGCGCGAGGGGTATGCGGTCGAAGATGTGTTCTTTCCGGATCGGGTGGTGATCGGCACGGAAAATGAACGGGCCAGGGCGGCCATGCGCACTTTATACCACAACCTGATTGAGCGGGCCGGCTACGATGCGATTTGTCGAGACTTGCCGTTTACCGCCAACCTCCATTCGCCTGCGGCCGTCTATTTTGAAACCGACACGAAAAGCGCGGAAATGATCAAATACGCCTCTAATGCGTTTCTGGCAGTGAAGATCAGCTACATCAACGAGGTAGCCAGACTCTCTGAGGCGCTCGGAGCAAATGTGCTGGATGTGGCAAAAGGAATCGGCCTTGATTCGCGAATCGGCGAAAAGTTTTTGCAGGTGTCAAGCGGCTGGAGCGGCAGCTGCTTTCCCAAGGATACGGCGGAATTTTTGGCCACGAGCCAAAAGTACGGCAGCGAACTGTCCACGGTAAAGGCCGCGGTCGAATCGAACCTAAAGATGCATCTGTTTGTCGTGGAAAAAATCCAGCGACAGCTGAAGACGCTGAACGGGAAACACATTGGCATACTGGGGTTGACGTTCAAGCCAAATACAGATGACGCCCGCAAAACCCAGGCTACCGTGATTATTGAAAAACTGCTTGAGCTGGGGGCCCACATAAGTGTGCATGACCCACAGGGAATGCCGATGTTTCGAGCGCTGAACAAAAATCTGGCGGTGCGCTACTGCGACTCTCCGCTCGACGTGGCCCATGCTGCCGACGCGCTGATCCTGCTCACTCACTGGCAAGAATACCAGACGCTGGACTGGCGGCAGGTGAGCCGGAAGATGAGATCCTCTTACGTTCTCGACACCCGCAACGTACTGTGCCGCAAGCAACTGGAGGAACTGGGATTACTCTGCGAAGGGCTGGGGATTGGCGTTACGGATAGGAAGGCGAGTGGACATGCACAGGCACAAGTCGGGAGCGTTCGTCTTTAGAAGGCCGTAAGGGTCAAAAGCTGTCGAGAAATGGGGAGAAAACGTGAAGTTTGACACGGAGCGATTACTATACAGAAGGCAGTATATACTTGGACCCCGGTTTTTGGTAAATCGCGGCGGATGGAAATGTCTGCAAATCGGTGACGACCTGTTTGCTACGGTCCACCCCGATCTGGAAACGGCTCAGGCATATGGAAACGGTATGCAATTAACGCTGCTGGGCTTTCTCATCGATCCCTTTCATCCCGAGTACTCCAATCGGGAGGTTCTGCAGCATATTAGCGAGACTGCTTCTTGTTTCGACGAGGTGATCGAGGCGGCGGAGCGCTACGGAGGCAGGTGGATCATCATTTGCCACGACGGTGCCCGCGTCAGAATGTTCCACGATCCCTGTGGGTTGCGGCAGATCTTTTATACCAAGAAGGGTGGCGGACTCTGGTGCGGCTCGCAGCCGGCAATACTGGTGGACAGCCTGAACGGGAGCTTTGAACAGGACGAAGCGGCCCTGGAACTGGTCAACTCGCCGCAATTTGACCAGACGGAACGGGCCTGGCCGGGTGACGGCACCATCTACAAGTCGATCAAACACCTTTTGCCCAACCACTACCTGGATGTCACGGAAGGCCAAGTGGTCCGCTACTGGCCGAGAAAAAAACTGGAACCTACCAGCTTGGACAGGGCTGTTCAGACAGCGGCGGCGATATTGCGTGGATCGCTTGCGGGCGCGGCCCGGCGGTATGAATTGATGATGCCGGTGACGGCGGGGTGGGATAGCAGAACGCTGCTTGCGGTCAGCAGGGAGATGCAGGAGAGCATCTTCTACTACGTCTGTCAGCTGAGCAGCCTAACGTCCGAGAGTCCGGACATCCGGATTCCCTCGCGGCTGCTTCCCCGGTTGGGCCTTGATTTCCGCGTCGTGGCCTGTGAGGACAGCATGGACCCGCGCTTTCGGGAGGTGATGAGCAAGAGCGTGACGATGGCCAGAGACCTGCCGAAAACATTTACGATCTACCACCACTACAAGCACTCCCAGGGGAAGCTGAACGTCTGCGGAAACGCCAGTGAAGTGGCCCGCAAAAGCACCCACCTGACATACCGAAAGAAGTTTTCCGGCAGGCTCCTGGCAAAGTATTCAGGTTATAAAGGCATCCGGTACGTCACGTCTCAGTACGAAAAGTGGCTGCGGGATACTGAACCCGTTGCCGCGCAGTACAACCTCCACGTTTTCGACCTATTTTACTGGGAACAGCGAATGGGCAATTGGGGAGCGATGTACCCGGCCGAACAGGATATCGCGATCGAAGAATTCTGCCCCTTCAACAATCGAACTCTTCTCGAGGCGCTGCTTTCTGTCGACGTCAAATACCGCGTTACGCCCAACTGTCTCTTGTACCAGGAACTGATCAGACACATGTGGGAGGGTGTTTTGTCCGAACCGATCAATCCGCTTAGCCTGCGGGGCAGAGTAAAAAGGTCGCTTAACAACATTTATCAGCGGTACGTCTTGAGGTAAATGTCCGGCGCTGCTCCCTTGTGTTCGCAGTAAAGAGGGGGGGACCGCCAGACGAGAATGGCATGACGTTGTTGGAGAAAGGGGTAAAAAGTGTGGATATTGATGTAGACAAATTGCTTTATCGAAGGCAGTATATCCTCGGTCCGAGGTATCAAATGAAAAGGAAAGGATGGAAGCAGCTCAGGATTGGCGAAAATCTCTGCGCTACTGTCCATCCTGAGCTGGAGACGATTCAAACTGAAGCGAACGGGATTCAATTAACCCTGCTCGGATTTATCATCGACCCCTTTCGACCGTTGTACTCCAACGAAGAAGTGCTGCAGAACATCAATCGAAACGCACGGAATTTTGATGACGTGATCTTCCAGACGGACTGCTGCGGCGGGCGATGGCTGATCATTTACAGCGATGGGGCAGGTGTAAAGCTGTTCCACGACACCTGCGGACTCAGGCAGGTATTTTACACCCGGTCAAACGGGGAGGTCTGGTGCGGTTCGCAGCCGGCGATTCTGGTCGACTGCCTGGAAGAGACGTTTTTTGAGTTCGACGAATCCGCCATGGAGTTGATCGACTCCCCCCAGTTCGACAAAACGGAACGCGTCTGGCCGGGGGAGGGAACGATCTACAAAGCGATTAAACACCTGATGCCCAATCACTACCTCGACGTGATTACGGGGAGTACCGCCAGATTTTGGCCGACGGAAAAACTGGAGGAGTTGGACGTAGGTTATGCAGTACGGCTCGGAACGGAGATGCTGCAGGGTTCGCTGCAAGCAGCTGCTAACCGGTACGACCTGATGCTGCCCGTGACGGCAGGTTGGGAAAGCAGGACGCTGCTCGCGGCAAGCAGAGCGTTTAGCGACAAGATCACTTACTACATCAGCAAGCACTGCGAGCTGAACGCGAACAGTGCCGACATTCGCGTACCCATGCAGCTGCTCCCTCGTCTCGGGTTGCAATTGAACGTCATGGAGTGCGAGCGAAGCATGGACCCGCAGTTCAGGGAGATCCTGCACAAAAACGTAACAATGGCCAGGACTCTGCCCAAGTCGCTGACGATTTTCCACCACTATAAGTACTCACAGGGAAGATTGAACGTCTGCGGCAACGGCAGCGAAGTGGCCAAGAAGTGTGTCTATACCTACTTCGACCGGAAGCGGATTGACGGCAGGTTCCTTGCCCTCATTACAGGGTATAAAAACGTGGGATTTGCCACCGGACAGTACGACAAATGGCTGCAGGATACCCGGCACATTGCCAAGGAGTACAACATCGACATTTTCGATCTGTTTTACTGGGAACAGCGGATGGGGACCTGGGGGGCGATGTATCCGGCCGAGCAGGATATCGCGATTGAGGAATTTTGGCCTTTTAGCAACCGGAAATTGTTGACCACGCTGATGAAGGTGGATACCAGGTACCGAAACCCGCCTCATTACGTCCTCTATCGGGAATTGATTGCATCGATGTGGAAGGAAACGCTGCGCGAACCGATTAATCCGATGAGCTTTCAAGAAAAGGGAAGAACGCTGCTGCGAGACACGTACAAACGGTATCTTTTGCGATAATACTCGATCATAACTGATCTGCTTTTTCCAGATCTCTGTCTTAAAACCGTCGGAGAGATGTTCTATTTTTCAAAATGAGGAGGAGCAGAAATGGCACTCTCGTTTGATTTCTCCAATGCATTGCCTTTTTTAGGAAGGCAGGAAATCGATCATCTGCGTGAATTTGTAAAGGTTGCCCATTGCTTTCTTCATGAAAAGAAAGGACCCGGATCTGATTTTCTTGGTTGGGTTGATTTGCCATTAAACTATGACAAAGAAGAATTTGAACGAATTAAAAAGACTTCTGATAAAATCAAAACGGATTCACAGGCCCTTGTGGTTATTGGAATTGGGGGGTCATACTTAGGGGCAAGAGCTGTAATAGAAGCTTTAACACATTCCTTTCAAGCTCAGATGAATGGTTCGACCCATGTATATTTCGCCGGTCAAAATATGAGTTCCACCTATCTATCCCACCTGCTGGAAGTGTTAGATGGGAAAGAAATATCTGTCAATGTCGTTTCCAAATCTGGAACAACAACGGAACCAGCCATCGCTTTCCGCTTTTTCCGCGATTACATGGAGAAGAAGTACGGAAAAGAAGGCGCAAGAAAGCGAATCTATGCCACTACGGATCAAGCAAAGGGAGCTTTAAAAAAGCTGGCTGACAAGGAAGGATATGAAACCTTTATTATTCCGGATGATGTTGGCGGAAGATTTTCCGTACTGACAGCGGCAGGTCTTTTGCCGATCGCGGTAGCTGGATTAAATATTGATCGGTTAATGCAAGGAGCTCAGGCGGCATACATGAAATACAGCCACCCTGACCTGTGGAATAATGAAAGCTATCAATACGCAGCCGTACGCAACGCTCTCTACCGAAAGGGAAAAACGATTGAATTGCTGGTAAACTACGAACCTGCTCTTCACTACATGGCGGAATGGTGGAAACAACTTTTTGGCGAGAGTGAAGGAAAGGATCGGAAAGGACTCTTTCCCGCATCGATTGATTCTACGACTGATTTGCATTCCATAGGGCAATACATTCAGGAAGGCCGCCGGGATCTTATCGAAACGGTTTTGCTGGTAAAGAAACCGCAAATACTGATGACGATTCAGGAGTGCCCGGAAAATATGGACGGATTGAATTTTCTGGCAGGAAAAACCTTGGATGATGTCAATAAGAAAGCATTTCAAGGGACCTTGCTGGCCCATGTAGATGGAGGGGTACCCAACCTCATCATTGAACTGGATGAAATGAATGAATATACAATTGGTGAATTGGTTACCTTTTTCGAAAAGGCTTGCGGCATCAGCGGGCACTTGCTAGGTGTAAACCCGTTTGATCAACCTGGGGTTGAAGCGTATAAGAAGAATATGTTTGCTCTGCTTGGCAAGCCCGGTTTTGAAGTAGAAAAAAATAAACTGGAGAAGCGTTTAGAAAATAAATACAGCTATTCATTCGGTTAACTTTGACGGGCATGGAATTTTATTCTTCCATGCCATTTGTGTGTCTAGCGCAGGCGATCATCAGGGTCCGCTAAAGAAGGACTCGACAACTTCTG
Source organism: Brevibacillus sp. B_LB10_24 (assembly GCF_046036945.1). Classification (NCBI taxonomy): domain Bacteria; kingdom Bacillati; phylum Bacillota; class Bacilli; order Caryophanales; family Paenibacillaceae; genus Brevibacillus; species Brevibacillus sp. B_LB10_24. The sequence goes on from NZ_JBJQOQ010000004.1 coordinate 157,788, forward strand.
CGAGCAGGCTTCAATCGAAACTTTTTTTATTGACAAGCACGCCTCACCATTTCTATAATAAAAATTAAGAAAAAAGGAACAACATTCCGTAATAAGGAACGCATGGAGGTGTGAAAATATCAAAACACCAAGAGACACCTCATCAGTTCAATCCGTCGATCGCGCGTTGTACGTATTGGAACTGTTAAAGGAAAATGTTGACGGCCTGGGAATTACTGAGCTTGCCCACCGTATGGGTCTGGCTAAAAGTACCGTGCACCGCTTGCTCACTTCCTTGAAGAACCAGGGGTACGTCAGGCAAGATCCGCAAAGTGAGTGCTATCTTTTGGGCTTGAAACTGATTGAACTGGGTTCAGTTGTGTCACAATCATTAGAAATACGAAAGATCGCCAATCCAATAATGAACCAATTGGTACTAGAGACGGGCGAGACCTCCCATCTCGTGTTATTGCAAGAAGGAGAGGTGGTGTATATTGAGAAAATTGAAAGCCCTTACACCATCCGCATGTACTCACTGATTGGCAAACGTGCACCCGTTCACTGTACGGGTGTCGGAAAAGCGATCATTGCCCACATTCCTGAAGAAGAGGTTCGAAAAATCGTCGAACAGAAAGGTTTGCCGAGATTTACAGCAAACACGATTACCTCCTTTGATGAGCTTATTGCCAATCTCCAGGAGATCAGAGAAAGAGGCTATTCGCTCGACGAGGAAGAACACGAACCCGGCATCTACTGTGTCGCCGCACCTATTCTGAATCACAGCGGCCAGCCTGTAGCAGGACTGAGCGTATCCGGGCCGACAATGCGAATGGATGAAGAGAAAATCAGGCTTTGTATGGATCGCGTTGTCTTCTATGCCCGCGAAATATCCAAACACCTTGGGTTTCGAGGGTAATTTTTTTTCGAATCAAACAGGAACGTTGTTCCGTATTGAGGAACAAAATTGTCAGTAGCTTTCAAATCGTTTTACCGCTTTCGAGGGAACGTTATGTTATGTATCTAATCTTTTCAACCATAGGGGGATAACATCATGAAATTGAAAAGCATTTTATCCGGTTTTGCCGCGACTGCTCTGATCGCTTCTCTTGTCGGCTGCAGCTCGGGGAACTCGGCAGCTCCATCTGATAAGCAGTCTGCCGGAGAAAACTATCCGAAAAAGCAAATTGAACTCATCGTACCTTATGCAGCTGGCGGCGGTACTGACGCAGTTGCTCGCGCTTTCGCCGACTCTGCTAACAAAACTCTGCCTCAGTCCATCGGGGTCGTGAACAAAAACGGCGGCGGCGGCGCTGTTGGAATGAGCGAAGGGGCAAAAGCCAAACCTGATGGCTACAAGGTGACACTGGTGACGGTAGAGATGACGACCCTGCCCCCGCTTGGCCTGGCCGCTTTTACATCGGACGATTTCAAACCGGTTGCCCGTCTGAATGCAGACCCGGCTGCCATTACCGTCCGTGCCGATGCTCCGTGGAATACCATCGACGAATTCTTGGCCTACGCAAAGGAAAACCCGGGCAAGATCCGGATCGGCAACTCGGGTACAGGAGCGATTTGGCATTTGGCTGCTACCGCTCTGGAGCAAAAGGTCGGTACGAAATTTAACCACATTCCCTTCGATGGAGCCAACCCTGCTGTGACGGCTCTGCTGGGCGGACATATTGAAGCAGTATCCGTGAGCCCGGCAGAAGTAGCGGCACATGTGGAAGCCGGCAAATTGAAAGTGTTGGCTGTCATGGCAGATGAGCGGGTTGAAAAACTGAAAGACGTTCCAACCCTGAAAGAAGAAGGGATCGATCTTTCCATCGGTACCTGGAGAGGACTTGCCGTTCCGAAAGATACTCCCGACGATGTGGTCGCTGTATTGGAAGCCACCACGAAGAAGGTAACCGAAGACAAAGCCTTCACCGACATCCTTGAAAAAATGAACCTTGGTGTTTCCTATGCCGACAGTGCAGCCTTCAAAGAGGCGATTCAAAAAGACAATGAGCTGTTCACAAAACTCGTCTCCGATCTGGGGCTGAAAAAGTAAGAAACGTGTTGGACACGGGCCTTGCTGCGAAGCGATTCCCGTGTCCTCTGTTTTAAGGAGGGTAGTTCGTGAAAAAGTCTGATTTTTTTGTTGGTATTGCTCTCATTCTCTTGTCTGTTGCCGTCTGGATTACATCCGGAGGCTTTCCGTCTGTTGGTGATACGGATGTGGGTCCCGGGTTTTTCCCTCGATTGATTGCTGGCGGACTGATTTTGCTGTCAGTATTGATGGTCGCAGGCTCATTTAGACCCCTGCCGAATAGTGAAGAAGATGCGGCTCCCACCTTGTGGGGACGCACTGTTCTCGGGATTGTCTGTACGTTTGTTTTTTTGGCGCTCGTTTATCTCGGCGGTTTTCATCTGGCGACTCCGGTGTTTTTGTTTGGATTCATGTGGCTGTTTGGTTATCGCAAACCCGTCGCCTCGATACTCGTAGCCGTGCTGGTTACACTGCTCATCTATCTCATCTTTGAAACAGCGCTGCAGGTTCCCCTGCCTGCCGGCGTCCTGTTCGAGTAAGGAAGAAAAGGAGGGAAACGCATGTTTGATCTATTTCTGGGCGGGTTTACAAATATCCTGAGTGATCCTACCGCCTTGGTGATGGCTGTACTCGGCGTCATTATCGGGATCGTGGTCGGAGCACTTCCCGGACTGACTGCCACGATGGGGGTCGCTCTGGTCTTGCCGATGACATTCGGCATGGAGCCGGTTGCCGGTCTTCTGCTGCTGTCCGGCGTTTACTTTGGCGGTGTGTACGGAGGCTCCATTACGGCCATTTTGCTGAACACGCCAGGGACACCTGCGGCAGCGGCAACCGCTTTGGACGGTTATGCCTTGGCTCAAAAAGGCAAGGCGGGAAAGGCACTCGGAACTGCTACTCTTGCTGCATCTATCGGCGGTACCATCAGTATCTTTGTCCTGATGTTCCTCTCCCCTATATTGGCCAATATCGCACTTGAATTTAGTGCCCCGGAGACGTTTGCTCTCGCCGTGTTCGGTCTGAGCATCATTGCCAGCCTTGCCGGCAAATCGTTGGTCAAAGGTCTGATCGCCGGCCTGGCCGGTCTGCTGCTTGCGATGGTGGGCCTCGATCCGATCCTTGGCTTGCCGCGCTTTACGGGGGGATACGAGGGGCTATTAAACGGTGTTCCCTTCATTCCGATCATGATCGGTTTGTTTGCAGCTTCGGAGGCGTTCAAGTCTCTCTCGGAAATGAATCTGAAAGAAAAGGTGAAAGTGAAGATCGAGAAGATCGTTCCCAGTTGGGGCGAATTTCGCGGGTTGATTCCCACGATTTTACGTTCGACCGGCATCGGGACCTTCATCGGGATCATCCCGGGTGCCGGTGCGGATATCGCTGCTTTCGTCGCCTACAACGAAACCAAACGATTCAACAAGGAGAAAGACAAAGAGCCCTCAGACGACAGAAGAATGGCCGGCGTTGCCGCTTGCGAAGCGGGCGGTAACGGATGTACCGGCGGGGCATTGGTTCCCCTCTTGACACTCGGAATCCCCGGCGACGCGGTGACGGCCGTCATGTTGGGAGCCTTGATGGTACAGGGGCTGCAGCCGGGACCGCTGCTTTTTAAAAACAACGGCGACCTCGTCTACACCCTGTTTATCGGAATGGTTATCTGCTATATCGTCATGTGTTTGCTGGGTCTGTTTGCTTCTCGTCTTTTTGCCAAAGTGGTGCAGATTCCCAAACAAATTCTGACCCCGCTCATCCTGGTTCTCTGTGTCGTAGGTTCCTATGCGATCAACAACAGCTTTTTTGATGTCGTCATCATGGCGGTGGCCGGCGTGATCGGTTTCTTCATGCAGAAACACGATTTCCCTGCTTCCCCGATTGTACTGGCGCTGATTCTTGGCCCTATGGCGGAAAGCCAGTTCCGCAGGGCGTTGGCGCTGTCCAGCGGAAGCTATGACATTTTTTATACGCGGCCGATTCCGTTGGTGCTCCTGCTGCTCTCGACCATTACGCTCCTGACTCCGATCGTAAAAGCCATTTTGCAGCAGAGAAAACGCGCTCATCAATAACGCAGCCTGGAGGAAATTCATCATGGACGTAGTTACTTTTGGAGAAACGATGGTATTGTTTACTCCAGAAAGCACCGGTATGATGCGCTATGCACATACGTACTCCCGAAAATTTGGAGGCTCCGAAACCAATTTTGCCATCGGGCTGGCAAGGCTGGGGCATTCTGTAGGCTGGATCAGCCGGGTCGGCAACGATGAGCTGGGCAAAGCGATGCTCTCCTTCGTACGCGGAGAAGGAGTAGACACGAGCTGTGTCCGCCTCGATCCGGAAGCGCCTACGGGCATTTACTTCAAGGAAATCCGCAAAGCAAATGATGTCAAGGTCTACTACTACCGGAAGGGCTCCGCAGCCAGCCGGATGACTCCAACGGATCTGAATGAAACGTATATCTCAAAGGCTCGTTACCTGTTTGTTTCAGGGATTACGCCTGCATTGAGCGAGACATGCTGCGACACCGTGTTTGAAGCGATACGCATGGCCAAGCGGAACGGTTTGACCGTCGTCTTCGACCCCAACCTTCGCAAAAAACTGTGGCCGGAAGTATCGGCTCGCAAAACGCTTTTAGAGATAGCTGCCCAGAGCGACATTATCCTGCCAGGCGTGTCTGAAGGAACGTTTCTTTTTGGCGACACTGATCCTGCCAAATTGGGACAGCACTTCCTCGAACTGGGTGCCAAGATTGTTGTACTGAAGCTCGGCGAACAAGGGGCTCACTACTTCACACCGGAAGAAAACCGGCATGTACCCGGTTTCCGCGTGGAGCAAATGGTGGATCCCGTCGGTGCGGGCGACGGATTTGCGGCCGGGTTTATCTCCGGGCTGCTGGATGGTCTGTCATTACAAGAAGCAGTCAAACGGGCCAATGCAGTCGGAGCCATCGTCACAATGGTAAACGGCGATGTCGAAGGATTGCCGGAACGGTCTGATTTGAAGAGGTTTGTGGAAGCGCCTGACGAAGAAGTAATCAGGTAAGTGAGTTTTGATACAGAGAGGAGAATGTGTGATGACCAAACTGGAAAAAATCCTCGACAGCGGTGTCGTGGCCGTGATTCGCGGGGCAAAACCGGAAAAGATCATGGCTGTGGCCAAGGCGCTCTACGAAGGAGGAGTCACGACGCTTGAAATTACGGTAGAGACTCCGAAGGTGCTTTCGCTCATCGAACAGGTCTCCGCGGAATATGGAGACAAGCTGGTGGTAGGCGCCGGGACGGTACTGGATCCGGAGACAGCTCGTGCTGCCATCATGGCTGGTGCTCAGTTTATCTTCTCCCCGACAGTAAATCCGAAGACCATCGAAATCACGAAGCGGTATGGGATTGTCAGCATCCCGGGTGCATTGACGCCGACAGAGATTTTGGCTGCGTATGAACGCGGAGCAGATGTCATCAAAGTATTTCCGGCCAATGTATTCGGTCCCGGCTATCTGAAGGACGTACACGGCCCGCTGCCGCAGATTCCGCTGATGCCGACGGGCGGGGTCGATCTGTCCAATACGGCCGCCTATATCAAGGCAGGTGCGGTAGCCGTAGGCGTCGGAAGCTCTCTGGTCAGCTTCAAGTCAGAGATGGACGAAGCGTATTTGGCTCATTTGACCCAGACTGCCCGCCGGTTCGTCGAGGTCGTCAAAGAGGCAAGGGCGTAGAAAAGAAGGGAGTCGGCGCCAATGACAAAACCGGTTGTGTTTATACCGAATCGCATTTCCGAATCAGCCCTGGCTCTGCTTGGTGAGCGCTGCGAAGTAGACTACCGCGATATAGAGGAAAAGCTTGATGACGAGTCCTTTTTCGCCGCCCTTCAGCAGGCAGACGGCCTGATGGTCTATTCCCGCCATAAAATCACTCCTGCTGTTCTGGATAAGGCTCCTCGTTTGCGCATCGTCAGCAATATTGCGGTCGGTTACGACAATTTGGACCTCCCTGCCCTGACGGCTCGCGGAATCCTCGCGACGAATACGCCTGATGTTTTGACCGAAACGACGGCAGATCTTACCTTCGCTTTGCTGATGGCGGCGGCCCGACGGATTCCGGAGGCAGACCGTTTCGTCAAGGACGGTCAGTGGAACGAATGGCGTCCCAGCCTGATGCTGGGAAAAGACGTGCATGGAGCAACAATCGGCATTGTGGGAATGGGCAGGATCGGGGAAGCCGTCGCCAGGCGCGCCAAGGGCTTTGACATGAAAATTCTTTACCATAACCGCTCACGCAAGTCAGATGCGGAACAATCCCTTGGGGCCGAGTACGTCACACTGGACGAGCTGCTCAGCAGGTCCGATTACGTCGTCTTGATGACGCCATTTACTCCAGATACGGAGGGGTTGATGGGAGCTCGCGAGCTTGGCTTGATGAAGAAAGACGCGATTCTGGTCAATACCTCTCGTGGACGCGTCGTCGATGAACAGGCGCTGATACAGGCATTGACGGAGCGGCAGATCGGCGGTGCCGCGCTGGACGTATTTCAGACCGAACCCATCCCAAAAGACAACCCTTTGCTTTCCTTGCCTCACGTGGTCACTTCCCCCCATATCGGCAGCGCTACAAGGGAAACGCGAGAAAAGATGGCAATGAAGGCAGCCCGCAACATGCTTGCCGGGTTATTCGGAGAGCGGCCTGAGAACTTGCTAAACCCTTCTTTGCTGCCCTAATCGACATTTGCTCAGAGCGTAAGCACCCCCTGTCCAAAATGATGGATAAGGGGTTTTTTTAAGTCATACACAGCTTTTCCAAGGGTTTTCCACATTTCTTTAAGGCAAATTTAAGATACGGGAACTACACTAGGGATGTGCCTGGGTACAACACATTCTGAAAGGGTGATAAGAGTATGTGGAGTAAAGCAAAAGTTGGTTTGGTCTTGGGAGCGATGGCAACTGTTTTGAGTGTAGGGAGCGCATATGCCGCCACTCCTTCTGTCGTAACAAATTCGGATCAGAGCGCGAAGCAAGACAATCTCAATAAAATCAAACTGGGCGTATTTAAAACACATAACGGACAAGGAAACGTGAAATATGTAAAGGGCGCCTCTCTTACGGAGAATGAGCAGCTGCTATCGCTCTTGAAGCTGGATGCGGAGGAGCTGAAAGCTCAGCTGAAGGACGGCAAGTCGCTGGCGCAAATCGCTGAAGCCCAAGGCGTCGCGGAAGACGACGTGATCAGCCTGCTGACCAAGCAGCATGAGGAGCAGCTGGCCAAAGCCGTAGAGGACGGCAAGCTGACCCAAGAACAAGCGGATAAGATGAAGGAAAAAACGGCCGAGATGGTCAAGAACATGGTTGAGAATACCCATCAGCGCATGGGCGGAGGATTTGGCGTAAAGTTTGACATCCGCGACAACCAGGAACTGCTGTCGCTCTTGAAGCTGGATGCGGAAGGGCTGCAAACGCAGCTGAAGAACGGCAAGTCGCTGGCGCAAATCGCTGAAGCCCAAGGCGTCGCGGAAGACGACGTGATCAGCCTGCTGACCAAGCAGCATGAGGAGCAGCTGGCCAAAGCCGTAGAGGACGGCAAGCTGACCCAAGAACAAGCGGATAAGATGAAGGAAAAAACGGCCGAGATGGTCAAGAACATGGTTGAGAATACCCATCAGCGCATGGGCGGAGGATTTGGCGTAAAGTTTGACATCCGCGACAACCAGGAACTGCTGTCGCTCTTGAAGCTGGATGCGGAAGGGCTGCAAACGCAGCTGAAGAACGGCAAGTCGCTGGCGCAAATCGCTGAAGCCCAAGGCGTCGCGGAAGACGACGTGATCAGCCTGCTGACCAAGCAGCATGAGGAGCAGCTGGCCAAAGCCGTAGAGGACGGCAAGCTGACCCAAGAGCAAGCGGATAAGATGAAGGAAAAAACGGCCGAGATGGTCAAGAACATGGTTGAGAATACCCATCAGCGCATGGGTGGAAAAGCGCTGGTAAAATTTGATGCGAAAGACAACCAGGAACTGCTGTCGCTCTTGAAGCTGGATGCGGAGGGGCTGAAAGCTCAGCTGAAGGACGGCAAGTCGCTGGCGCAAATCGCTGAAGCCCAAGGCGTCGCGGAAGACGACGTGATCAGCCTGCTGACCAAGCAGCATGAGGAGCAGCTGGCCAAAGCCGTAGAGGACGGCAAGCTGACCCAAGAACAAGCGGATAAGATGAAGGAAAAAACGGCCGAGATGGTCAAGAACATGGTTGAGAATACCCATCAGCGCATGGGTGGAAAAGCGCTGGTAAAATTTGATGCGAAAGACAACCAGGAACTGCTGTCGCTCTTGAAGCTGGATGCGGAGGGGCTGAAAGCTCAGCTGAAGGACGGCAAGTCGCTGGCGCAAATCGCTGAAGCCCAAGGCGTCGCGGAAGACGAGGTGATCAGCCTGCTGACCAAGCAGCATGAGGAACAGCTGGCCAAAGCCGTAGAAGAGGGCAAGCTGACGCAAGAGCAAGCGGATAAAGTGAAGGAAAAAACGGCCGAAATGGTCAAGAACATGGTCGAGAAGCATAAAGGCGATCGCCCGGAAAAAGTCATCATGAAACAACAAGCCGCAGGCGAATAAGCAAAAGTCATGCAAGGAGGCAGGTGATTATTCACCTGTCTTCTCGCGTGTGACCTGCATTGTTGATTGATTTTACCCGGTTGATTCGAACATACTGGGGAGGGAAGCATCCACATCTGCATAAGCGGGTTGACTCGCACAGATATACAGGTGAAAGAGGGATTGGAATGCGCATTTTAACAGTGGAGGACGAGCCGTCGCTGCTTCAGGCGATCGCCAGTGTTCTCGCGGACGAAGGATACCAAGTCGATCGTTCCGATCGAGGAGATGAAGGGCTGCTGCTTGCGGAGCGGGGAATTTACGACTTGCTGGTGTTGGATATAATGCTGCCTGGGCTGGACGGGCTGTCGATCATCAAGAAACTGAGGGCCAAAGGGGTGCTCACGCCAGTCCTGTTCCTCACAGCAAAAGACAGCGTAGAGGCGCGAGTCGAAGGCCTGGATGCCGGTGCTGATGATTACCTGATCAAACCGTTTGCCGTGGAAGAGCTGCTCGCCAGAACAAGGGCGCTGCTCAGGCGAAACGGAAAAATCGGCAAGGAAGGCGAGCTGGTATACGGGCCGATCTCGCTGAAGCCGCAGGAGTACGATGGGTACGCAGGGGAACACGCCTTGAAGTTAACCGGCAAAGAATATGAACTGTTGAAGTACTTCCTTCACAATCGGGAACAGATCCTGACACGAGAGCAAATCTTCGACAGGGTCTGGGGGATCGACTCCGAGGCAAATTACGGAGTGGTTGACGTCTATGTCCACTATCTGAGGAAAAAGCTGGGCGAGTACGGGTATCAGCACCTCGTCCGCACAATTCGCAATGTCGGCTACATGCTGAAGGAGAACAAGGAGAATGTTTAGGAGGACCCGCATTCGCCTGGTCACGCTCAATGTGATCGTGTTTATCCTGCTTTTAAACGGACTGGGTGGAGCGGTCTACTTCACGATGAAGTACCGGATGTTTTCACAGGTAGATGGTGAGTTGGAGAAGATCGCCAATCGCATCTATTCAACCCAACTCGTTCACCCCAAATTGGATCGAATCAGATGGCCCGATGTAGACCGCCGCATTGTATTTTTAATGTGGGATGATCAGGGCGGGATCCTGGGAAAAGCATACGGAGAATTCATGGAACCGGAAGACCTGCTCAAATTCCGGCCGACCCCAGACATGCAGGGGATCGATACGTTCACGGTCAGCGGTCTGCCCTACCGTGTTTATACACTGCCCGTTAACGACACGCTGTTTTTTAACGGCAAATTCAAGCGGTTGGAGCAGATTCAGTTGATCTACAATCTCGAGCCGGAAGGGAAAATGCTCAGCACGCTGCTGTACGTCATCGTGATCGGCGGATTGGCGAGTATCGTCATCGCCGGCCTTGCAGGCCTTTTTCTGGCAAAAAGGGCGCTGATTCCGATTCAGCTGTCCTGGGAGAAGCAGCAGCAATTCATCGCCGATGCTTCCCATGAACTGCGTACTCCCCTGTCGGTGATTCTGGTAAATCTTGAACGGCTGTTCCGCCATCCTGACCATACGATCGAGCAGGAAAGCGAAAGCATCTCCGTCAGCATTCAAGAAAGCAAACGAATGAACCGGCTGGTTTCCGATCTGCTCACACTGGCTCGTTCCGATTCCAATGAACGGCAAATCATGAAACAGCGAGTGAGATTGGATGAGATCGTACTGAAGAGCGTTCAGGCCTTTCAACAACTGGCCGAGGTGAAAGAGATACAGTTGCAGACCGATATCGAGCAGCCCCTGGAAGTTCTGGGCGACGAAGAGCGCCTGCGTCAGCTGATGGTGATTTTGCTGGATAACGCATTGAAATACTCGGAGCCGGCTGGGACCATTTCCGTATCGTGCAAGCGAGAGGGCAGTTCAGCCGCGATCACGGTGGCGGATACTGGAGTTGGCATACCGAAAGAGGACATCCCGTTTATTTTTGACCGGTTTTTCCGCGGAGATAAAATGCGGGCGGCAACGGTGGAAGGCAGCGGATTGGGCCTGTCCATCGCCAAGTGGATCGTCGACGCACACGGAGGCAAGGTGCGGGTGGAAAGCGAAACAGGCACAGGCACGAGTTTTTTCATTACGCTGCCGATCAAAGTGAAAGAGTGAACCCCCCTTCATTTACGGGCTTCTGCCCAGGAGAAGGGGGGGTTTGTAAGTGATGCGAATTTGCGTCACTTGATTTATTTTTGCTTCGCTATTTGATGCAAGGAAAATGGGGTAGGTACTGGCGTTTGCTTGAGAAAATGATGCAATCATGCTTCAATTGCGTATCGCGGGGATGCTCACTGGCTTGACAATCCTTTGGTTTGATTATTGGCACTATTATTGCTATTCAAATATAACAATATCGCTTTGAGGTGATCCGCTTGAAGGCATTGCCTGAGGTATGGGGCTGGATTGAATCGGAAAACGGAAAATGGACTGATCTGGGGCTCAGGATGGCCTCCGAAACAGCGCGGCTGGCCAGGTTGATTGGTGCACAGGCGTGCGGCATTGCGGCAAGCCAGGCGAAGGAAGCGGCGGCGGAGCTGAAACGCTGCGGAATCGGCAAAGCCTATCTGCTCCATCCGGATGACGGCGACGGCCGTTCACTCGAAGCCGGCGAGGTACTGCCTGGCTTGGCCAAGATGCTGGAGATCTGGCGTCCGCGGTGCCTGCTCCTGCCGGCCGATTCGCTGGGAAGTGAATGGGCGGCGCGGCTATCCCTCCGCTGTGAAGCCGATCTGCTGGGCGAGGTCGTCGATTACACCATGTCAAAAGGCAAGCTGCAGCTGCGGAAAAACGTCTACGGCGGGAAGGCGCATTCCTTGTTCTCGCTTGAAAACGAGGAGTTCTGCATTCTGACCGTCTCGCTCGCTTCCCTGGAGAAACGGGAGCAGCCCGTCGGCGAATGGGAAACCCACCTGTTTTCCTATACGCCGGAAGTTCAAAAGATCGCGTTGGAAAAAGTGGAGCCGATTCATTGGAGCGAGCTTTCCCTGAATGAGGCGGAGGTCATCATCGGCGTCGGCAGGGGAGTCGGCAGGAGCTGGATGGAGCAGATCAAAAGGCTGGCCGAAGCCTGGAACTGCCCGATCGGAGGCAGCAAGGTCGCCGATGAAAGCGGGCTGATCGCCCGGGAGTACCGCATCGGGGCCAGCGGAAAAACGGTAGCAAGCCATGTCTATGTGGCGATCGGCATATCGGGTGCGCCTCACCACCTCGCCGGGATCAAGGACGTAAAACACCTCGCTGTCATCAACCCCGACCTTGCCGCTCCCATCGCAGAAAACGCCGAAGTGGTCATCGGTCTTCCGGCGGAGGACGTGGTGTCGGCGATTTTGAAAATACTGGAAAACAGAGTGGAGGGGGTCTCTTGAGCAGGATAGCTGCCGTTCTGGAAGTGACGGCCGATCCGCGGGTGCTGCGGTACGACCTGCTTGGCGAAGCGTTGGAAGATGCGCTGCCGGTGATCAGTCGGCAAGACGCCGGTGTTCTGGAATGGGGCAAGCGGCTGTCCAAGGAACGCAACGGGGAGCTGTTCGTGATCGTCATCGGCAAGGCAGGGGACGAGGGGCTGCTGTCCCGGCTTTCTCTTGTCGGCGCCGCCCGCGTCTTTTTTCTGATCAGCCCGTATTCAGCCGTTGAGCAGCCGAGGGAGCGGGTGCGCCAGCTCGCTTCCCTGCTGCAGCGGCTTTCGCCCGAGATCGTCCTCTGCAGTGAAAGGCAGTCGGACGGCTTCCATTCGTTTACGGGCGGGTGGTTGGCGGAGCTGCTGCAGTTTACCCACTTGGGCGGCGTTGAAGCGGTCTATTCCGGGCCGGATCGGCGGCAAGTGCATGCCAGGACGATGTATAAGAAGGGATACAAAGGGACGTACCGGATCGAACTGCCGGCGGTAGTGTCCATCAGGCCGCAAGAGGTCGTCGCGTATGTGCCGCAGTTGAGCAGGGTTCATTTGCAGAGCAGAAAAGTGCCGATGGAGGCAGTCGCTATGGAACCGGACGTAGACCGGGGCGATCAGATGGGAGCAATCGCTTTTCAACGGTTGTGTGAGGTAAAACCGCGCACCAAAACAACTGCCCCGCCGCCAGCCGCCGCGGCGCCCGGAGCCGGCCCTGCCAGGGGCAACCCGCTGGCTGCCCGCATGAAGATGATGATGGGCGGCCGTCAGGCGGAAACAGCGGACCAGAAGACAAAAGAGATCGTAACCGATTCCGCCGACAAGGCAGCCCGGCTTTTGCTTGCGAAGTTGGAGGAATGGAGAAAGGAGGTGTGACGTGGACGTCTTTCGCCATACCTTTTGGGCGATACCGCCTGGACTGCAGATCGTGCTGTACGCAGCAAGCGCCGTCAGCCTGATCCTGTTTGGATACGGATTTTACCGCCGGTACCGGATGTGGAAAAAGGGCAGGCCTTCCCCGCTGTCGCTCGCCCAAGTCAAGTCTGTCCTGCTTTCGCGGCTCGCCGTGATTATTAGCCAACGACGGATACGCGAGGAGGAGCGGAGCGGCCGGATGCACATGCTGCTGAGCGCGGGCATGGTCGTTTTGTTTATCGGTACGGTGCTGGTCTTCTTCGACTACGATTTTCAGCTTCATTTTCTGCGCGGTTGGTTTTACCTGCTGTACGAGGCCGTCCTCGATTTATTCGGCGTCCTGTTTCTGATCGGAGTAGGGCTGGCGGTCGTCGATCGACTGCCCGGAAGGAGAATCGCCCGGCTTTTGTCCAAACCGGCTGATTACGCCATGTTAGGCTTGTTGTTCGCCATCGGCATCAGCGGTTTTGTGTTGGAGGCCCTGCGCTTGGCGATTACGCTTCCTGCGCACGGGGGGTGGTCGTTTGTCGGATACGCCCTGGGGCAGGGGCTGCTGCTAATGGGAGTAAACGAATCGTCGATACCTGTGTACCTGGCGGCCTGGGTGATTCACATGCTGCTCTCGCTCGCCTTCATCGCCCTGATTCCTTATACCAAGCTGATTCATATCTTCTTGGCTCCGATCAATATTCTGTTGACGGAACCGCTCACCGAGACCGATATCACCCCTGCCTTCAACCTGTCCCGGCAGTCTCTCGAAGAGGCGGCTGCAGCCGGCCGCGGACTCGGCGGAAGCAGGCCGAGAGACTTTACCTTTGCCCAGCTGTTAAGTGTGGATGCCTGCACTGAATGCGGCAGGTGCGATGAGGTGTGTCCGGCTGCGCAAAGCGGCAAGCCGCTGGCTCCGAGGAGCATCGTGCTGAAGCTGCGGGACCAGATGCACAGGCCGGATGAACCGCTCGCGGGCTTCAGCCAGGAGGAACTGCTCTCCTGTACGACTTGCGGAGCGTGCATGGAACGCTGTCCTGTCTCGATCAGACACGTGCCGATGATCGTCTCGCTGCGGCAGGGGCTGATCGGGGAAAACCTGCTGGAACCCCAGATGGCAGAGACCCTTGCGAATCTGCAAACCTACCACAATCCCTGGGGACATCCAGGCCATACCCGTACAGAGTGGACAAAGGGACTGCAGGTGAAAGTGGCAGAAAACAGAGAGGAGGCCATGTAATGGAAATCTTGTACTGGGTAGGCTGCGCCCCAGCCTTCGATCCGCGGGCCCGGGAGATCGCCCGTGCCCTCGTGAGCGTGCTGCAAAAGGCCAAGGTCGACTTTGCGATTCTCGGGAAACGAGAGCGCTGCACCGGCGATCTTGCCCGGCGTACAGGGGATGAAGCGCTGTTTCAGGAACTGGCAATCCATAATATCGGTACTCTGCACGAGCACAAAGTTAAGAAGATTTTGACTACCTGCCCGCATTGTCTGCACACCATCGGAAGAGAGTACAAGGCGTTTGGCGGAGATTTTGAAGTAGTTCATCACAGCCAGTACCTGTCCCAACTGATCGAAGAAGGACGTTTGACTCTGACCAAACCCCTGGCCCAGTCGGTCACCTATCACGACCCTTGCTATTTAGGCAGGCATAACGGTGTAACTGAAGAACCTCGACGGGTGCTGCAGGCGGTCGCCGGCGGCCCGGTCGTCGAAATGAAGCGAAGCCGGGAGAAAGGCTTCTGCTGCGGCGCAGGCGGCAGTTCGATCTGGGGAGGCAACCGGCAGGGCGAGAAGATCAATCACATCCGGGCCGTGGAAGCGGCCGAGACAGGTGCGGAGGTGATCGCCAGCGGATGTCCTTTTTGCGCGATTATGCTGGAGGAAGGGCTGGGACTGGCGGGAAAACAGCTGCCGGTAAAAGATATTGCGGAGTTGATCGACGAGCATACCGCTTAATCTGACAAGGGAGAGGATCACAATGGAACCGTTTCAATTTTTGTTCACGCCGGTAAAAGTAGGGCGGCTGATTTTGCAAAATCGCATCATGAGCACAGGGCATATGACGACATTTGTCGAGAACCGCCTGCCCAATGACCGCTTGATCGCTTACCATGAAGAGCGGGCCAAAGGAGGAGCGGGCCTGATCGTCATGGAGGCGAATGCGGTACACCCGACCGCTTATTTTACGGCGGATACGCTGGTCGCTTACACGGACGAAATCATTCCGTATTATCAAAAGCTGGCTGAAGCGGTACACAAATACGGGACGAAGATGTTCGTGCAGCTGTTTCACCCCGGAAGAGAGGTCAACGAGATAGGTCCTCCCGGTTTTCCCGGCGTCTCTCCATCGGCGACGCCGACAGCGCGGTTTAAGAACATACCGAAGGAATTGGAAGTGGAAGAGATCCAGGAGATCATCGAGGGCTATGCCGCAGCGGCTATGCGGGTCAAGCAAGGGGGGCTCGACGGGGTAGAGCTGGTGGCTTCCCATGGGTATCTGTTCAACCAGTTCTGGTCGCCGAACATCAATTTTCGTGACGATCAGTACGGCGGAGATTTTGCAGGCAGAATGCGCTTTACGATTGAAGTGATCCAGCGCGTCCGGGAGGCGGTAGGGGATGACTTTGTCGTCGGCATGAGGCTGAGCGGCGACGACCTGGCTGACCAGGGGATGATGACTGACGAAATTTTGAAAATTTGCGAATATATTGAAGAGACGGTCGGACTGGACTACTTTAACGTTACTGGAGGACATTCTTCGACAGAGACTGCGGCGGTATTCATTGCCCCGCCAGCTCCGGTAGAGCCCGGCGTCTTCGCCCCTGTTGCCGGACAGTTCAAATCGCGGCTGAATGCGCCTGTGTTTATGAACCTGAGAGTCAACGACCCGGTGATTGCCGATAAAATCCTGGCGAGCGGGCAGGCCGACGTCGTGGGGATGACGCGGGCGCTGATCTGCGATCCGCACATGCCCAACAAGGCCAGCCAGGGAAAAACAGAAGAAATCCGCTACTGCATCGGCTGCAACCAGGCTTGTATCGGTCACATGGAAATCGGGCTGCCGATCAGCTGCATTCAGAATCCCGTGACAGGCCGGGAGCTTCAGTACGCCCAGATGCCGAAGGCACAGAAAGCGAAGAAGGTACTGGTGGTCGGAGGCGGTCCCGCCGGAATGAAGTGCGCAGTGATCGCGGCCCAGCGGGGACATGAGGTGCATCTGTACGAAAAAGAAGCGGAGCTGGGCGGGCTTGTCCGTACGGCGATCAAAGCGCCCAACCGCAGCGAATTCGGCGATCTGATCTTGAATTTGCAGCGGGAGCTGAAATTTGCCGGAGTGCACGTCCGCTTGCAGGCTCCAGTCGATGAAGCGGTCGTGCAAGAGCTGAATCCGGATGTGATCGTAATGGCCGTTGGCGGTGTGCCGTACTTTCCGCAGATTGGCGGAACCGATCAGAAAAACGTCTACTCTGTCGAGGCTGTTCTGAATGGGCAGGCTGACCCTGGGCAGCGGGTCGTCGTCTACGACTGGAACGGGGATTGGGCTGGTGTCGGTGTGGCTGAATTCCTCGCCGATCAAGGGAAGGATGTGGAGATCGTCTCCGGCACTCATGTCGTCGCCGGCAAACTGCAACGGTATTTGCGGGATGTGTATTTAGGCAACTTGTACACCAAACGGGTAAAAATGACTCCGCACTACCGCATCCAGGAAATTAACGGCAGCTCGATTCTGTTCTATAATATGTTTAACTACGAACCTTACCAGATCGACGATGTCGACGGGATCGTCCTAGCGACGGGCTACATTCAGCGGACGGACTTGTACTACAATCTGAAGCAGCTTGGAAAGGAAATCCATCGCATCGGCGATTGCCTGGCTCCGCGGACGGCGGAGAACGCGATACTGGAAGGATTGGAGCTGGCCGCCAAGTTATAGAGAGGTGAACGTAATGCCGCCGGAGGAAATAGAGGAAATGCAGCAGGTGGACAAGACGAAGGAATTGCTGTCAGAATTGCAGTTGATTTTTGACCATTCATTCGACGAGATATACGTCGCCGACGGCCAGGGGGTTACCCTGTACGTCAATCCGGCCTGCGAGCGCACGACGGGGAAGCCGCCGTCTTATTACATCGGACGCAGTTGTTACGAATTGGAACAGGACGGGGATATTATTCATTCCTTAAATCCCAAGGTGATTGAAACCAAGCAAATGCAGACAGGGAGAGTCATCGTCGGCGGCAAACAGTTTATCGTCACAGCCAATCCGGTGTTTGACAAAGAGGGCAAGCTGCACAGGATTATCAGCAACGTCCGGGATGTCACCGAGCTGGCAGAGCTTCAGAAGCGCCTGGAAGAAGCGGAAAAGCTGGTCGGCTACTATCGGGATGAACTGAATCAACTGCGGAGCGATCAGTCCAAAGACAAAGACATCATCGCCCAAAGCAAAGTGATGACGGACATCCTGCAATTGGCCCAGAAGATTGCCGTGGTAGACTCCACAGTTCTTTTGCTGGGCGAATCAGGGGTGGGCAAAGGCGTCCTGGCCAAGTATCTTCACACGCACAGCCCGCGGAAGGACCAGCCATTTGTCCATATTAACTGCGGAGCGATTCCGGCCAATCTGCTGGAATCCGAGCTGTTTGGATATGAAGCGGGAGCATTCACTGGTGCCGAGAGGCGGGGGAAGACCGGGCTGATCGAGTCCGCCGACAAAGGCACGCTGTTTTTGGATGAAATCGCCGAAATTCCTCCAGCCTTGCAAGTGAAAATCCTGCAGGTTATACAGGAAAAGAAATTTAAGAAGCTGGGTGGGAGCAGGCCGGTTGAGGTTGACGTGAGGATCATCGCGGCTACCCACCGCGACCTTCAGCAGATGGTGAAAAACGGAGAATTCCGCGAAGACCTGTTTTACCGGATTCACGTCATCCCGATCCATATTCCGGCCATCCGCTACCGCCCGGAGGACATCCGCTTGCTGATCGAACACTTTAGGCAGTACTTCAATGGAAAATTTGGCCGCAGCGTCAAGCTTGAAGAGGAGGCGCTGCAATCTCTGCTCGCTTACCATTGGCCGGGCAACGTCCGGGAGATCGAAAATCTGATGGAACGGTTGATCGTCACAGTGGATTCCAGTGTGATCAAGGCGGAAGATCTGCCGGACTACCTGCAGCCGGCCCCCTTTTCCGGGGAAGAAGCCGTGATAGTCAAGGAGCTTGTGCCGATCAAGGAGGCGGTGGAGGAAGTGGAGAAGCAGATTCTTCACCGCGCCTGGAAGCAGTACCGGACGTCGCGGAAAATCGCCCGCGTGCTTGGCGTGAATCAAGCCACTGTGCTGAGAAAAATGCACAAGTACCAGATTGGCGAACCGGAGGAAGCGGACTAAAAAGGATTTTCTTTCCTGACTCGCGAACATATCTTAGTGCTTCAAACAGATATGATGTCGATTGTCAGGCGGGGGGCCATACAGAATGCCGGCTATATCCAAAAATCAATTATGTCCATGCGGTTCCAGGAAGAAGTACAAACTCTGCTGTATGCCCGGAAGCACCGAGCCGCGGGCAGCGTGGAGATGGAAGTCAACCGAATTGGAAAGGGCCATAGAAGAAAGAAGGCGGGACGCCATGGAAGTGTTTGGAGGCGTTCTCGTGCACAACGTCGAAGAAGACCTTTTGCCAATCATTGAAGGCATCCGCCCTTCCGGCCTGCGCACGTATACGCTGTTTCGACTGGAACAGGCCATACACGAATTGCGTCAACCCCATCCGCGGGACCGCGTGCTGCTGGCTTTGTTCAGCGACCTCTTCTGGGCGCTTACCCGCAAAGAAGAGTACTATGGGAAGAGGATGGCGGAAGTGCTGGCTGGCAAGTCCAGACTGGTTCCGCTGTCTGTACCCGATAGGTTGACGATATTTGAAGAGCAGGTGGCCCGCGATCACTGCGCGGAAGCGTGCCTGCTCGACTTCGCCATGCTGCCGCAAGGAGCCAGCCTTGACTACGGCGCACTTCGGTTTACATGTGAATTTGTTTACCGCCTGCTGAAAGAGGGCATTCCCGAGGGGACTTACTTTAAGGCGGCGATTTTATACACAGATACCGGTGATACACTGGTCGACTGGAAGCTGTTTTCCACTTCGGAAAGACCGGATTACGTCTGGATGGAAGTCAAGGCGATGGATGAGCTGGAAAACGAGTACAAGAAGTTGCAGCAGGTCCTGTACGCTTTTACCGATGAATCTTTGCGCACCATCGCTACGGCGATTGACGCTGAAAACAAGCTGTCGGAGAAATCGCCGGAACTGATCTCCTATCAATTTTTGGCGATGAGTTACTTCGGCGTCCTGGAGCAGGAGCTGCGGGCGCTGATTCAACAGCGGGAGCAGATGCCGCAGTCCAAACGGCTGATGTGGCGGGAGATTACCAGTTACTTACTGGAGCATCCGCTGCCGATCTTGTCCCAGTACATCCCCGACTTTGTGAAGATCATGGACTCGCTGAACGGAATCCGCAATCGGGCCGCCCACGGGGAATTCATTTCCCATCAGATGTACCAGCAGGTTCGCAGCTTTGTCTGGACGCAGCGGGCGCTGGAGTATTTGTGTTGGGAAAAGGCAGGAGCAGTCCCGCCGTACGCCCACGCTGTGTTCGACCTGACAGAGTTGGGAGTGCTTCCCGCCGAATGGACGGACGGCGACTCGGATGGGGCGGCACCGTTGCCGAAGTTGCGAGAGGCGATCCCTGAGAATCCGCAGCTTGCCTATGACCGGGCAGCGGAACTATATCGGCAGGAGGACTATGAGGAGGCTTATCGCTTCGCTCACAGCAGCGCCCAGGCAGGGCATATTCCCTCCTATCGACTCATCGCAGAAATGTATGAGCAGGGGCTCGGCGTTGCCCAGAGCGACTTCCAGGCAGCCAAATGGCTGAGAAAAGGGGCGGAAGCGGGCGATGCGCACTGCCAGTTCTGGTATGGCATCAACCTGCTGCACGGCGACGGGGTAAAAAAGGACGCCAAGCAGGCCATTTACTGGATGGAGAAGGCGGCTGCAAACGGGGAAAGAAAGGCATGCACCCAACTCGGTTCCTTGTACTACAGCGGCAAAGGCGTCAAACCCAGTGTAAAGAAGGCGTTTGAATGGTCGCTGAAAGCCGCCGAGATGGGCGATGCCGTCTCCCAGTACAACATAGGCATTATGTATGAGAAAGGTCAATACGTCGCCCAAAATCATGAAGAGGCCCGCCGGTGGCTGCAGGCGGCAGCTGACCAGCATTTCGAGCGGGCGATTGTCGCATTGAATGAACGATTTGGTTGAAGAAAAAAGCGATGAAAGATGGCGAGGGGCAAACATGGATAGACAAGCAGAGTACTTTATCGAAGCGATGGGGGATGTCCGCCTGGATCCTTCTCTGCCCAACTGGTACCGGTTTACCGAGCGATGGTGGGGGGTCGACGAATACGATGCGTTAACTAATGCGATGCTTGGCCACGAAAAGCTGGCGAAGCTGGACAAAGGGTATCTGATCGTCCGGGCCACGGTGCGAGCGACGGGCAGGCGCCGCCAGGGAAACAAGTCTCCCTATCCTTTTGACAAATGCTATGAAACCAATCCGAACGTCAAGGGCGACGTCACGCGTGCTTGGCTGCGCCTGCAGTTTTGCGAGACGGAAGAGAAGCTGCACGCCTACTGGCACAGCATCAAGGAAAAGTATACTTTTGACGAGCGCACCTGGTCCCAGGTGGAAGCTTGTTACTTGAGACAGCTGCAGCGGATTCGCCTGGGAGAAGCAGGGCCGATCCGGTATGAGCTGCGCCACGGATTGCCGGAATGTGCCGGGGAGAAAGAGACGTTTCTCCATTACGTGAAGCGGGCGGTGGAACTGCTGCGCCTGTCGGGTTACCGGGTTCAAAAAGAAGCGGGCAAATATCTGGTGCAAAGGCCGCTGTGGCTCGACCCCTCGCCATTTGCCCGCGGGTCAAGCGAATGGAGGGCGACGCCGCTTGACTTGATTCTGATCTGCGAGCGGATGATGACGCAAAGACAGTGTGATGTGATCCCCGTGATGGAGTGTCACGGTTACGTGTTTGCGTCGGAAGACAAGATTCGGGATATTTTTCAGAAGTTTACAGAAAAAGGAATTACGCTTATCCTGGACGTCGACGATGTGGGTGCCAAATCCTTGTACACGCTGGCGGAAGCAGCCGGACAGGCCAGGGACTTGTTTGCCCAATTGCAGGTCAAATTGGTAGCCGACTATACGGACCCGGATGCTTTTCACGAATCGGACGGCCTGCCGGATGATTATTACCACAATCTCGATAACATGTTGGAGCGGTGATGGCGGCTGATTATTTCCACCAATCGTCAAAGACCGTGATGGGGCGGCGGCGTTTATGTTCGGTACGCAAATACCAACCCTCAATCTTTTCTCTTGCCGTTTCCGATACAGTCTTTCCTTCCAGATAATCATCGATTTCATCATAGGTTACGCCGAGGGCGACTTCGTCTGGCAGTTGCGGCTTGTCATCTTCCAGGTCTGCAGTCGGCGTTTTCAAATACAGCTGTTCGGGACAACCTAGCGCTTCCAAGATCATTTTTCCTTGCCGCTTGTTCAGCCGGAAGAGAGGAGCGAGGTCTGCTGCCCCATCCCCGAACTTCGTGTAAAATCCGGTCACCGCTTCGGCTGCATGATCTGTTCCGAGCACAACTCCTCTGTAATGGCCCGCAATGGTATACTGGACCTCCATCCGGTGCCTCGCCTTGATATTGCCGTGCAGAAATTTCGAAATTCCGGTGCCGAGCGCTTTGGTGACAGCAGCAGCGCTTGCATCTACAGCGTCCTTGATATTTACCGTCAACAGCAGATCCGGTTGAATAAAGTTCATAACCGCCTCTTCATCATGCTCGTCGGCTTGCGCTCCATACGGCAGCCGCACACCGATAAAACGATAATTGGCAGCAGCAACTTCCTTGTTCATCTCGGTGCAAGCAGTCTGGGCAATCTTCCCCGTAAGGGTAGAGTCTTGGCCGAGCGACAGTCCAAGTACAAGCGATTTAATCCCCGGATTTTTGCGAAGGTAGTTCTTCAGAAAATCGACACTCCTGCGAAATTCCGCCTGCGGGTCAATCTCGGGCTGTACACCCAGCGCTTCGATGATGGTTTGCTGCAGTGTTGCGTCCATTGAAGAATCCTCCCTTAGCAGCTTTATTGGTACAGGCCGTGTTTCTTGATGTAAAAGTAGCACGCGTCCGGCAAGAGATACCGCGGCTCCCCGCCCATGCGGAGCTCCTCCCGGATATAGGTGGAGCTGATGTCCATCGCCAAGCCCTTGTCTACCAGTTGAAACTGATCATCGTGATTCCGCAATAGCGCAGATCTGGCGATGGCACCAAGCATATCGATCCCGTTGCGAGCCATGACGATGAATTTGTTCTCCTTGACGAGTTCATCGCCAAACTTCCATTTCCCTTCTCCGATATCGACGAGAAGGTCGGCACCCATGATGAAATACAATTCATCGTCAGGGTATTTTTCCTTGAAGTATTTCATGGTGTAATACGTGTACTGCAGACCCGGGAGCACATTCATCTCATAGGTATCCAATTCGAATTTCGGATTATCTGCAATGGCAAGTTTGATCATGGCAATACGATGGTCGTCGGAGGTGTTCATCTCCTTATCCATCCGTTTATTCGAGGACGGAAGGAAAATGACCTTATCGAGCCGCTTTCTGTGGCAAATGGTAGAGGCAGTCCATAAATGGACATTTGTGATCGGATCAAAGGAAGAACCGTAAACTCCGATTTTCATAGTAGATCAGTCCTTTCGTTCAAGTACTCTCTTTATCCGCTTTGCTTTGAAATTTATTGCCGCATGCCGAGTTTTTCGAATACCATTCTTTCCTTCATCTTCCGAAGCTGATCAGAGATCGCCATCGGATAGACTTCGGGGACATCCACGCGCATATACTCATCCCAGAACTTCGCCTTCTGCTCTTGGTGATATTTTCGAATTTCGTCAAGGCTAGGTTGTTCGTATACCAATCGGCCGGCCAAAAAGATCGGTTGGTGCAGCTCCTCCCATGTAAAATGACGAACGGTTTTGCTTTTCAGCGGGTTAGTCGGATGGCGGAGCACCATTTCCGTTCCTTGGATCACTTCATCTTCCAGACAGATATAATCTCCTTTGGCCATTCCGTTTTCGTCATAGAGCCGGTACGCCTTTTTCAGGCCAGGGTTCAAAATCTTCTCCATGCTCTCGGATATTTTAATGAGCGCTATCCAGTCTTCCATCGTCTTTCTGTTGGCAGCGGCGCCAAGTTCGGCGTCGAAGGGCTTCCTCGCAACGATTTTATGGACTCCGCCAAGAGCAGGTTGGTCGTAGGCTGTAATGAATTTGGTGCCCACGCCCCAGATGTCGATTTGGGCCTTTTGTTGTTTGAGCGAAGTGATCGTGTATTCATCAAGGTCATTTGTGGCCGCTATTTTGACAAAATCAAGACCTTCGGCGTCGAACATCTTTCGCACCTCTTTGCTCAAATACGCGAGATCGCCCGAATCAAGCCGCACGCCTGCCAGACGGAAGCCCTTTTCCTTCAACACCTTGGCTGCCTGAATTGCGTTGGGAGCCCCGCTGCGCAGAGTGTCGGTAGTGTCAAGCAGCGGGACTGTCCGGTGAGGGAACACCTCAGCGTACGATAAGAAGGCATCCAATTCAGAAGGGTGAAACATTACGTAAAGATGGGCCATGGTTCCCGTTATCGGCACTCCGAAGTGCTTACCGGCTTTCACGTTGCTTGTGGCGCTGAAGCCGGCGATATACGCCATCTTCGCGCCATAGACGCTTGCATCGCGGCCCTGCGCCCGTCTTTTGCCCATTTCCAGCAGGGTATCGCCACCCGCGGCCGTTGCGATTCGAGATCCCTTTGTCAACTGCAAGGACTCCGCATTGATCGTATTCAACAGCATCGCCTCGATCCAAATGCATTCCCACACAGGCGCGACGATTCGTATGAAAGGCGTGTTGGGGAAAATGATATTTCCTTCTTGTACGGCGTACAGATCGCCAGTAAAGCTCAATCGGCGCAGATCGTCGAGAAAGGCCTCATCGAAGCGCTCTTCCCGTTCGCGCAGGTACGCGATATCGTCCTCGTTAAAGTACAGGTTTTGAATGATCTCGATTAAGTGGCCAAGTCCGCCGAATGCGACATATCCGCCCAGCTCGCCGCTGTACTCGCCGACCGATTTTACGAAAGGAGCCTTTCTGTAAAAATCATCGAAGACAACCGGTGTCAGATGCAGGTTTTGTTTCCAGAGCGCATACATCATCGTAATCGCGTAGAAGTCTACATCAAGCGCGTAGTCTTCTGCCGGGTTGAAGTAAGGAGCTGCGTCAAACCTGCCATGGCTGCGGCACACGACGCATTCATGGTCGGGGTTGTCGTCATGCCGGAAAGCGGGCTGACCGCACGATTGGCAGACGTGAATGAATCGATATTGTTTTGGGCTGATCAAATCGAAGATGGTTTTCGTGTTACGCATACAAGGAGTCTCCTCTCGAGGCAGGAAGCGGGTGTTAATATATTGCCGCTCCCAGGCTGTATTTGAAATGCTTTAATGCGACTTCGTGGCCGAGTTGATCAAAGCTTGCTACTTTTCATGCACGGCGATGTTATATCCGCGTTCATAGGCGCCATAAACGCTGTGCATGACGCAAATGTTCGAAGCCACGCCGACGAAATGAAGTTCGGCAATCCCCCGCTCGCGCCATTTTACGTCCAAGTCTGTTCCAGTGAAGGCTGAATACCTTGCATTATATTCGTAATTCAATAAATACGAATTAATAACCTGTAAAAAAAGCTGCACCGATTTTACCGGTAAATCGATGCGAACGGCTCGTGATTATTGAACCGATATAAGCGCGTTTTCCGCCGCGAATTGCGTTTGGTCGTTTTGGGATTTCCCTCTTCATCAACCGCCAAATCGATGAAGGACAGCTTCGGGGCCTTCTCCCAAAATATTGATTTATGCGTGATGCTCACATCGTCCGTTACGACTGTCATAAGCACGTCTCTAAGTTCGGCAAGCGTAAACTCTTCCGGTAAAAAGTGCTTTGCCAAGGTCGTCTGAATCATTTCGCGCTTGATGACCTCTATCGCCGTCTCAATGATTTCACGATGGTCAAAAGCAAGGGTCAACTGATCGATTTGACTGAGTGCAAAGAGTTCGCATTCCTCAGCGTCATCCGCTGCCTTGCGTTTTTCCAGGTAATCCTTCGGCACAATCGCATAATGGGCATTGGATATGATCCATCCGCGCGGATCTCTCCCCGGCTTATCGAATACCGCGTAATGCTTGACGTGAATCCCCGATACTCCGGTCTCCTCGGATAACTCTCGAATCGCTGTTTCATAGGCTGTTTCTTTGTCCGAACCAAACCCTCCGGGAAGCGCCCATTTGCCGCCCTCAATATTGGGATTGCCTTCCGCGTCTTTGCTTGCTCTCTTGATCAGCATAAGTTTCAGCATTGGCTTCTCGACTTCTTTTTCGTCTTCTTGCACCACGTCTTTTACAATCGTAAAAACGGCGATATCGGCCGTATAGCCGTCAGGCGTTCGGTACTTTTTCGGATTGTAATGACGGAGAAATTCCTCTTCCGTAGAATATGGAGGCATTGGTAAACTTCCTTCCGGATTATTAATTCGTTAATCGCGAATTGTTAATTGAATAGTAACTGATGAACGTAAAAAAAGCAAGGGGAAGCTCTAAAATTTTTTTTAAAAAAAGAAAGCCTTTTTGGAAAATTAAAGGTTGACAAAACGGGAAATAAAAATAGAATGAAAATATAAAATTAACATTATTTTCGGAACTGTGTTATATCATTCGAGCACCATCTCAAATGATCATTTATTTTTGCACAAATGTTCACTGTGAGAAAAAAGATTTTCTTTGAAGAAAGTGTTGTGTTAGAGGGAAAGGAGGGATGTCATTTGTCGGTTATGACGCTAATGATCAGCAAGTTGTGACGCGAAAGAAAAAGATGGAGGTGAATGAGGATGAAAAAGTTGATCAATGTTCCTGACGCGGTAGTAGATGAGATGATTGAGGGGTATGCCGCAGCTTTCCCGCAATATGTGAAAGTACTCCCTGAAAACAAACGATCACTCATCAGTGTAAAGTCGGTTCGAGCTGGAAAAGTGAGCATCGTGATTGGCGGGGGCTCGGGGCATGAACCAGCCTTTTTGGGGTTGATCGGAAAAGGGATGGCAGATGGAGTGGCAGTCGGCAATGTATTTGCTTCCCCTCCGCCGGAACCCATTCTACAGGCTACGAAGGCGGTAGACGGCGGTGCCGGCGTCATCTACATCTACGCCAATTACGCAGGGGACTGCATGAACTTTGACATGGCGGTCGAACTGGCGGCGATGGAAGGAATGCAGATTGAAACTGTGCGGGTGGCGGACGACGTGGCCTCCGCGGGGAAAGCTGAGAAGGAAAAAAGGCGAGGGATATCAGGCACCTTTTTCGTTTACAAGGCTGCCGGGGCTGCCGCTGATAAAGGCTGCTCGCTTGAAGAGGTCGTGAGATTGGCCCGCAAGGCAAATGACCGGACCCGTTCCATGGGAGTCGGCCTGTCCCCTTGCTACGTACCGCAAACCGGGGAGCCGAGTTTTCGTTTGGGCGACGATGAGATGGAGATTGGCCTGGGGATTCACGGCGAACCAGGAGTTCAGCGGGGGAAATTGCGCAGTGCAGACGAAGTGGCTGAAGTATTGTTAGCGCGGATACTCGATGACATGCCTTTAGGCAGCGGTGATCGAGTCGCCGTCATGGTAAATAGTCTGGGGTCAACCACCAAAATGGAACTGCTAATCGTGTACAGAAAGATATCCCAACTTCTCAAGGAGCGCGGAATCGGCGTACATCGTTCCTATGTTGGAGAATTTGTCAGTTCTATGGAGATGGGCGGGTGCTCCGTATCCATTTTAAAACTGGATGACGAACTGACTGAACTGATCGACTATCCGGCGGATTGTCCCATGTTTGTTCAAGCGTGAGGGAGGGGATCGGAATGCACATCTCATTTCAGGATTTCAAACAGATTTTTGTGCAGATTGCCAACCAAATCGAACAGCAGAAGGAGTACTTGTCAGAGTTGGATCGTGCGTTAGGCGATGGCGATCACGGCATCTCGATGTCGCTGGGCTGGAAGGCTGTCGTCGCAAAGCTGGAAACACTTGAGCTAGGGGACTGCGGCTCAATGTGCAAAGAAATGGCCCTCTCGTTCCTAAATGCCGTGGGCGCTTCAGTGGGTCCACTGTATGCAACCGCCTTTTTGCGAGGCTCGGCAGTGCTGCAAGGGAAATCGGTTCTGACAAAGGATGACGTCGTTGGATTCTGGGTCGCAGCGGTAGGCGGCATCTTGGAGCGGGGAAACGCACAAATTGGCGATAAAACGATGATTGACACCTGGCTTCCCGCGATCGAGGGCATGAAAACAGCCTGTGAAGCCGGAAAGGAATTGGACGAGTGTCTGCAGCAAGCGGTTTTGGCAGGAGAGCAGGGGATGAAGTCAACAAAAGATCTGCAGGCAAAGAAAGGCCGTTCAAGCAAACTGGGAGAACGGGCATTGGGACACCAAGATCCCGGAGCAACCTCTGCCTATCTGATCTTGTCTACTTTTTACGCGTGTGTCAAATCCCTGAAAGAAACAGGGAGGATCGTACCGCCGGATTCGGATCGCCATTTGGCATGAGAATGCTGCATTAAATATCTGATAGAAGCGTGTAGGGTACCGTTTTTTTTTACCTGTATGTTCACTCACAGAAAAATATTTTTCTATAAAAATATAGAATGGGGGAAATACGCATGCGTCGATCGCTTCAAACTTTCCTGTCCGCATCGCTATTAAGTGCACTCTTGCTAGTGAGCGGTTGCGGAAATCAAGCTTCTTCCGGCTCTTCCCAAGGCGAAACCAACCCTGATACGGGCGCCAGGGAGGTGACGATTGGCTTGTCGGCGCCGTTGACGGGAAACAGTGCTCAATACGGCAAAGATTTTCGCAATGCCATTACGCTTGCGATCAATGAATTTAACGCCAAAGCCGGACCAATCAAGGTGAACTTAATGGAGATGGATTCCAAGGATGATCCGAAGGAAGCAGCCAGCATCGCCCAGAAGCTGGTGGACAACCAAAATGTCATCGCGGTGATTGGGGATTTTTCCAGTACCACTTCGATGGCTGCTGCGCCGATTTACCAACGCTCCGGTTTGGTGCAGCTCTCCCCAAGCGCTTCCCATCCCGATTTCACAAGAACTGGAGACTATATCTTCCGCAATGTTCCCATTCAAGAGGTGGAAGGAGATTTTGTCGCAGGCTACGGTTCGGATATGGGCTTTAAAAAAATGGCAGTGGTGCACATTCAGAACGACTGGGGGATTTCTGCCAAGGATAGCATTGTCAAGGGTTTTGAAAAACGGGGTGGCGAGATAGTTAGTATTCAGAGTTTTAACCCGGGACAAAAAGACTTCGCCAACATTCTGACCACGATTCGTGAGACGAAACCGGATGTGCTGTACCTGGGGGCGCCGTATACAGAGTCTGCATTGGTAGCCCAACAGGCGAGGAAACTTGGGATGAATGTACCGCTGCTGGGGGTTGCCATTCTCTATTCGGATAAGTACTTGGAATTGGGCGGTCAAGCTGTGGAGCGAACCTACTGCAACAGTTACTTTTTCCCGGACGATCCACGCCCGATCATTAAGAACTTTGTCGAATCGTACAAGAAACAGAACGGCAAAAATCCGGATTCGTTTGCAGCCCAGGCGTATGATTCGGTCAATATGATCCTATCGATCGTGGAACAAGGAATAACGGACCGTACCGGCGTCCGCGATGCTTTGGCGAAGACAACAGACTTTCCCGGTGTGACCGGTACGACCAGTTTTAATGAAAACCGCGATGTCGTCAAAGAGATGGTAAAGCTGGAAGTGAAAGATGGACAGTTTATCCTCCATCAGGGGAGCAAGTAGCTATGTTGATCCAGCAAATTCTCAATGGGCTTAGTGTTGGCATGACGTATTCGTTGACGGCGATCGGCTTTACACTCATCTTCGGAGTGCTGGGACTTGTCAATTTTGCTCATGGTGAAGTTTACATGATCGGCGCGTTTGTTACGTTTACGCTTTCCCAATTTCTGGGCTGGGGGCTGGTACCTTCGTTTATCGGAGGGGTGATTGCCGGAGCTATCGTCGGAATGGCGATGGAAAAAATCGCATTCAAGCCGCTCCGCAGAATGAAACCGGAAACCACAATGCTGGCGACGCTGGGCCTCTCCATTTTATTGAAAGAAATCGCTGTGTTGATCTGGGGACCAGAGACGCAATCAATCAGTACCAGTTCGGCGATTTTCGCGGCAGACTGGGGCGGAGACAGCATCCGCATCTCGGGAATTCAGGTTGTCATTTTTATTGTTTCCATTGCCCTAATGGCAGGTTTGCAGCTATTGCTGTACAAAACCCGGATCGGTTTTGGCATTCGCTCCATCGCACAGAACAGGGACGCTGCTTATCTGATGGGCGTCAACGTAAACCGCACGATCAATTACACCTTTGCCATTGGCGCCGCGATGGGGGCGGCGGCGGGGGTTTTGGTTGCCTTCTACTACGGTGCACTGGATCCGTATATGGGCTTTATGCCGGGGATTAAGGCTTTTGTGGCGATGGTATTGGGCGGCCTCACAAGTATCCCGGGGGCAGTTGTCGGCGGATTAATTCTCGGCATGTCGGAAACGATGGCAGGCGCCTACATCCACTCCGGACTGCAGGATGCCATCGCGTTTTTGCTACTGGTCTTATTATTAATTCTCAGACCTACCGGTTTAGGTGGGAGAAAAAGGGGGGTCTGAATGTCTAGGCGGTTTTTCTCACCTGTTTGGGTGGCAATCGGCTGCACGCTGCTTTCGCTGGCAATACCTTTGGCTGCAACTCCCTATATCTTAAAAGTGCTGATCATGAGCGGCATTTACATCGGCTTGGCTGCCAGTCTCAATCTGATTTTTGGAGTTGCCGGACAAATTAGTCTCGGTCATGCCGCCTTTTACGGAATCGGGGCGTACACAGCTTCTCTTTTAGCCGTCCAGTTTCATCTTCCTTACCTGCTGTGTCTGATCGCCGGAGCCCTTGCAGCGGCATTCATCGGCTATTTGCTGGCGATTCCCACGATTCGGCTGAAGGGTATTTACCTGGCTGTCACGACCTTGGCTTTTGGCGAGATTATGCGCCTGATCTTTTTGAACTGGATTTCGGTGACAAGAGGACCGATGGGTATTACCGGGATACCTGCGCCTTCGGTGTTCGGCTTTACCTTTGCGACGAATACCAGCCAATACTACCTCATGCTATGTCTGATCGTACCCATCCTGTTTGTTCTGTGGCGCTTAAGTTATTCGCCCTTTGGCATGACACTCCGGGCGATCAGGGAGAATGAGGATGCGTCACGGACCTTGGGTGTCGACGCGCAAATGTATAAAACCAAAGCATTTATGATCGGCGCCGGGGTGGCGGGGTTATTGGGCGGCTTCTTCTCATTCCATGCGGCTTATATCCACCCGGATAATTTTGCCTTCATGGAATCGATCACACTGCTGGCGATGGTAGTGGTAGGCGGCATGGGCAGTCTGCCGGGCGTATTTGTCGGAGCGCTGCTGCTAGCGCTTGCACCGGACGCTCTGCGCTTTCTGGTTGAATATCGGATGGTCTTTTACGGTTTGCTGCTCCTGCTGATGATTTTGCTGCGGCCGCAAGGGTTGATCAGCGAATCCGCATCGATTTCCTGGGTGATGGGGCAAAGATCGTCCACTCCCGGAAACCGTGATGAAGCGCATGTAACCGAAGAGATAATCTCGGAAGGGAGGTGAAAGGTCATGCTGCTGGAAGCCCATCGGGTAACGAAACGATTTGGCGGTCTTGTCGCTGTGGAAGATCTGGATTTTCATATCCGCGAGGGCGAGATACTGGGATTGATCGGACCAAACGGGGCAGGGAAGACGACGCTGTTTAATCTCTTGACAGGCGTGTATGAGGTGAGCGAGGGGCGGATTACGTTCCAGGGGAAAGATATTACCCGCTGTCCAGTTCATCAAATAGCTAGAATGGGTATGTCGCGAACATTTCAGAACATCAAGCTGTTCGATTCGCTAAGCGTAGAGGATAATGTAAAAATTGCCCTTTACAACAAGTCGAAAATAAGCATGTTCAACTCCATTTTTAAGACAGCCAGATTTCGTAAAGAAATGGCGAGGATTCATGAAACGGCATATGAACTGCTTTCGATGGTAGGGTTGGAAGGAAAAGGAAAACACCTGGCGAACAGTTTGGCGTACGGAGAACAACGGTATTTGGAGATCGTCAGAGCGCTGGCTACCAATCCGAAGCTGCTCATTCTCGACGAGCCAGGGGCAGGAATGAATGACAGCGAGTCCGCCCATTTGGTAGAGCATATTCGCAATATCCGGGCAGCCGGTCATACCGTGCTGCTGATCGAACACGATATGGCAGTCATTATGGAGGTTTGCGACCGCATTTATGTGATTAACTTTGGCAAAAAAATAGCCGAGGGCACCCCGCAGGAGATTCGCGCTGATCCCAAGGTCATAGCTGCTTATTTGGGGGAGGAGGAAGACGATGGCGCTGCTTGAAATACGCAATCTCTCTACCTACTACGGAAACATCCAGGCATTGCGGGGCATTTCTTTTGAGGTGGAAAAAGGAGAAACGGTGGCGATTATCGGCAATAACGGTGCCGGTAAAACGACCACGGTCAATACGATTTCAGGTCTATTAAAGCCTAGAGATGGAGAAGTGCGTTTCATGGGTGAACGAATCGATCACCTGCGGCCGGATCAAATCGTCCGGTTAGGCATCTCCCACTCTCCTGAGGGACGAAAGGTTTTTCCGCAGATGACGGTCAGGGAGAATTTGTTGATGGGAGCCTACATCAAAACAGACCGAAAAGCTATCGACCGTTCCATGGAGTATGTGTTGACCCTCTTTCCCCGCTTGAAGGAGAGATATCACCAGCTGAGTGAAACGTTAAGCGGCGGAGAACAACAGATGCTGGCGATTGGCCGCGCCCTGATGTCGGAACCGAAACTGCTGATTTTAGACGAACCTTCGCTAGGATTGGCTCCGCTGATCATCAGGCAAATTTTCGAACTAGTCAGGGTTATCCAAGAGCAGGGGATTACCATCCTGCTAATCGAACAAAATGCCCGCCAAGCGTTAAAGGTAGCACATTGCGGAATTGTCATGGAGACGGGGCGAATCGCTTTTGTTCAAGAAGCGCGGGAGTTGCTGCACAATGATATGGTGCGAAAAGCTTATTTAGGAGAAAAATACCAAAAGGAGGCAATACATTTATGAGTAACCAAAGAACCGATGTCATACCGTACAACGAAGCGGTAAGGATGGTGAGAAACGCGATCGAAGACCGGGCGACCTGGTTTGATCTGTTGACCAAAGAGGCTGTCGCTGCAGGGGTGGACCCGGAGCCGATCGCACGGCGGGCGATTCAAAGGTTTGGTTATCTGAAAAGTCATAAAATGATCCAAACCGAGAGCATGGAGGAGTTTGTCAGCCAGTTTGCCAATGAATTGGTCAGCCAGGTGTTCGAGATGGACGTCAAGGAGGTCATGGGCGACCATGCTGTGGTGCACGTGCATTATTGTCCGCTTGTTGAGAGTTGGAAAAAGAATGGGAATACGGATGAACAAATCGACAATCTTTGCAAGTGGGCTGTAGAAGGAGATCACGGCTTAATGGAAAACTTCCCGGACTTCCAATTTACTCCGGAAAAGCGCATTGCGGCAGGGGACGGCTATTGCAGATTTGTCTTTAACCGTAAATAATGGGTCAGATAGGATGCACGGATGTGAGATTTTATGTTAGGTTTTAGATAGAATGATAGGCTTCGCTTGGCAGAGGATGCTTGGCGAAGCCGCATTCTTCGCTTGTGTTAGCGAAATGGAGTGAAACGCAGCAGAAGTACGCAATGTTTTTTACGAGGTGACAACATGTCCAATGAAGAACAAAGACACGCGGAGGAATTGCGACGAATCGGCTACCGGCTGAGAGATCTTCGAAATCAGCGAGGGATGAGCCTTCGCGCCTTGTCCGAACTTACCGGATTATCCCTGGGGTACCTGAGTCAGTTGGAAAACGGCAAGGCTATTCCTTCGCTGCAGGTAATGTTAAAACTGAGCGATACGTTTAACAAAAGCTTGCCGTATTTTTTTGAAAGACATAACAGCGAACAGCCGTATTTGTACTTTCCTTTGGAAGACCAAATTTTTTTGGATGGGAACGGGAATCGCAAACTTCGGATATTAACGCCAGGTGAACAGTTGGAAATCGAGCCTGTGCACGTCGAGCTTGAACCAGGAGGCGGAAATGACGCAGGCTTGGCAGCACATGAGGGATGGGAATTTTTGTATGTGATAAAAGGAAATATCACGCTCCATCTGGGGGACCGGATTGTTCAGTGCAAGGAAGGCGACGCCATCTGTTACAATTCGATGATTCCGCACATGTCCGAAAACACCGGAACAGAACCTGCAGTCGGACTGTGGATTGGCTTTAAACGAAAACAAATGTAACGTTACGATAGAGAGAAGGCGGTGTAAGGACGATGATTGAACAAGGCATAAGGGAGGAAACGTCGGTTTACCATGAAGCGACGAACATCCTTCACTTGGGAGAAGAGGAGAACGACAAGTATTATGATGCGGTTGTTCCGCCGATCTTTCAAACTTCTCTGTTCACAAGCAAAACGTATGAGGATTTTGTAAAGGCGATCAATCACGCTGGCGACCAATACAGTTATACCCGATACGGGAATCCGAATTTCGATATCTTGTGCAAAAAAATAGCCAGCCTGGAGGGCGGCGACAGCGCTTTGTTGACCAGCTCGGGCGTTTCGGCGATGTCGATTGCCATTCTCGCTTACGCCCAAAGCGGCGGTCATATTATCGCGATACGCAACCTCTACG
Organism: Brevibacillus sp. B_LB10_24; assembly: GCF_046036945.1. NCBI lineage: Bacteria > Bacillati > Bacillota > Bacilli > Caryophanales > Paenibacillaceae > Brevibacillus > Brevibacillus sp. B_LB10_24. The sequence goes on from NZ_JBJQOQ010000004.1 coordinate 191,710, forward strand.
GTCCTACTCGGAGCTTCCTGCATTACTTGGAAGAAAAACTGAATCTGCAAGTTACGTTTATTTCCGGCGATGATGTAAACGAGCTTGCGGCTGTGATTCAACCGAATACGCAATTGGTCGTATTGGAGAGCCCGGCAAGTTTTCTGTTTAACGTCCAGGATTTACGCAAGATAGCGGCATTGTGCAGAGGAAGCGGGATCACCACAGTGATCGACAATTCAAACGCGACTCCGCTGTTTCAAAAACCGCTGCAGCTGGGGATTGATGTGGTCGTCCATTCCGCTACCAAGTATCTCAGCGGCCATAGCGACACCATTGGCGGTTTTATTGTGGCGAACCAAGCGCAAATGGAACCGATTCGCCGCCAGCATAAGCTGATCGGATCGTCTCCGGCGCCGTTTGAGGCCTGGCTGATCTTGAGAGGATTGCGAACGCTGCCAGTCAGGATGAAGGAGCATGCCAAGAACGCCCTGATTATAGCCAATTTTCTGGAATCTCATCCAAAAGTAAAACGAGTTCACTATCCAGCGCTGTCCTCCTTTTCTCAACATGAATTGGCCAAAAGCCAAATGAGCGGTTTTAGCAGTTTGTTCAGTTTTGAACTTGATGCTGCAAGCGACAGGATGGTGCATTTCTTCAACGGGTTAGAACTGATCAAGATTGGACTTAGCTGGGGCGGATATGAGTCGATATGCAATCCGCTTAAAGTCGGCTTTGGGAGTGGTTTTACGGAAGCGCAGTTTTCGCAGATGGGAATTACCGACCAGTTGGTTCGCCTCCACGTCGGTTTGGAGGAAGCCGGAGACCTTGTCGACGATCTGGATCGAGCACTGCGGCAAGTATAAGACTTGAGCAGCAGCAACCATACCCTGCTTTTCTTGTGGAAAAGCAGGGTATGGTTGTTTTTCTTTGCTTAAACCACCTCTGTGATGCACCTCAGATGATTGGCAGGCCGCCTAGCTCCGATGGAGCATTGTTCGTGTTTTGTGTTGATATTATTCTTATATCCTTGATGTTCATAATTATTATCAATAAAACACGAACAAAATTTAAGATTACCCTTGACACGTTAGTTTATCTCCTTTAAACTGTAATCGTTGAAAGTAAATACTTTTCACTGAAACTGTTCGTATATCCTCAATGATATGGTTTGAGGGTCTCTACTAGGAGCCGTAAATTCCTGACTACGAATGGGGTGCGCTGTCACACCCATCCGCCGTTAGGGATTTTTTGTTGTTTGCATGGGTGGGGATCTTTGCGAGAACTTCGACAGAAGCTTTTCTTAACGAATCACATCTCAAGACGAGAACGAGCATAGGGGGACAATATGAGCAAATACGATGCAATTGTTGTTGGGGCCGGACCGGCGGGAATATTTGCCTGCTACGAATTCACCTTGAAGTCGCCTCAATCCAAAGTGCTGTTGATCGATAAAGGCCATGATATTTATTATAGACGCTGCCCGATTTTGGAAGAAAAAATCAAACTCTGTCCGCCGGCGGCCGGGAAAAAAGAATTCGCCGGATGTCTGCCGGCCTGCTCCATCACGGGAGGATTTGGCGGAGCGGGAGCGTACAGCGACGGGAAGTTTAACATCACAACCGAGTTTGGCGGCTGGATGACGGACTACATCGACTCCTCCACGGTGCTTGCGCTGATCAAGTACGTGGATCAGATCAACCTGGAGCACGGAGCTACCGAAGCGGTGACCGACCCGACCACAGATACGATCAAGAGTATCGAACAGCGCGGTTTTGCGGCAGGATTAAAGCTGCTCAGAGCCCAGGTCAGACACCTCGGAACGGAGCAAAACCTGGAAATCCTAAAATCGATCTACGAGTACCTCAAGGATCGCGTCGACATGATGTTTAAAACCGAAGTGGCCGACATCCTGACCGTCAAAGAGAACGAGGCCCATAAGGTCAGAGGCGTCGTATTAAAAAACGGCCAAGAGTTTTACAGCGATCATGTCGTGATCGTACCGGGCAGAGACGGATCGGCCTGGCTGACCGAGATTTTAAAGAAAAGAAAGCTGAAAATGTACAACAACCAGGTAGACGTCGGCGTGCGTGTAGAGACGTCAGACATCGTGATGAAAGAGATCAACGAGCATCTGTACGAAGGGAAGTTTATTTTTAACACATCGGTCGGCACACGCGTCCGGACGTTCTGCAGCAATCCGTCGGGACATGTCGTCGTCGAGAATCACAGCGGCGTCATGGCGGCGAACGGCCATGCGTACAAGGACCCCGCGTTAGGATCGGCGAATACGAATTTCGCGCTCTTGGTTTCCCACCGGTTTACCGAGCCGTTCGACAAACCGAACGAGTACGCCAGGGAGATCTGCAAACGGGCCAATGACTTGTCCAACGGGGGCGTCATCGTGCAAAAATACGGGGACATCATCCGCGGAAGGCGTTCCACGGTGAACAGGATCAAGGAGGGCTTTATCGAGCCGACATTGAAAGAAGCCGTTCCCGGCGACCTCGGTCTGGTACTGCCTTACAACACGATGAAAAGCCTGATCGAAATGGTCGAGGCGCTCGACAAGGTGACTCCGGGGATCGCCTCCGACCACACGCTGTTTTACGGCGTTGAGGCGAAGTTCTACTCGGCGCGGCCTAAACTGACGGAAGAATTCGAGACCGAGATCCAAGGCTTGTACTGCGGCGGAGACGGCGCAGGCGTCACCCGGGGACTGGCCCAGGCAGGCGCTGCCGGCGTCTGGATTGCCAGAAACATCATCAAAAAACAATAGGAACGGCGGCAGCCCGATCTGCTCTACAGGCAGATCGGGCTAATTTTTTCATTTCACCTGTTGTGGTCTCTGGTGGGTAAAAATAGCCGCGGGCAGTACTCATATTGGAGGCAATACCCGGTTAGCTTATTCTGCCCATTGGATGGTGGCCGTGCGATCGACTGAGTTGAACGTTACCCCTAAGCCCAGCACAGGCGACACGACGCGAAGCGGCACCATCACGACACTCCCGCTCTTATAAGGCGGCACGTCCGTCGTGAATTTTGTTCCATTCCAGGTATAGTCCGTGTCATCGATGGTCATCTCTACCCTGTAGGTAACGTTACCGATCTTCCGAGTAAGCGTAAGATGACCCGTGGATCCATCAACCGCCACGTTGGTGCCTGTGCTCGAAAAAACCGTGGCCGGGACCATCATCCATCCATGTTTGATGACCGGCTTTGCATCAAGCTTCAGATTTTTCGATCCGTCGAGTTTGGCTTGGTCCGTCGTCAATGATATCGTCAGACTCCGCTGCAGCGATTGGACAAAGACAGCTGCTGCTGTGGTCAAAGAGCCGGGCGTTCCGCCTGACTTTACCGCTTGAACCGCGTATATATAGTAGTGTTTCTGCGCTGTGTTGTCTACGAACGAAGTCTGCTGGATGGTGAAGTCGTTCAGTTGGGTAACGGTGTAGCTGTTGTTGTCCCCGATCTCATACCGGTAGAGGTTATATCCCAAAGCAGCATCGGGCAGAGCTCCCCAAGTAAGCGTTGTATGCCCCCCGGTGCCGTCGGCCTTTAGCTCGCTTGTGGTGGTCCTGCCGAAGTGGAACCAGATCGTCACCTTGGGCGAAGCTTGCAGAATCATGAACTTGACGTACCCGCCGCCCGGCAGCTGCGAAACGTATACACGGTTAAGCTGTAAGGGCGCTGAAGCCGAATATCCGTTTGCGGGAACGGACTGTACCTGATCCAGGTTGAGTTGAGCCGGGTTCAGCAACTGGACCAACGCACCATTTTTGCCGGTTACGGTAGTTGAGCTAATCGATAAGTCACCCGTCAGATCGCCATCTAAGTCAAATACCGTGGCGGGGTCTACATTTGTAAAGCGGTTTGCAATCGCGCTAAAGGCGACGAGGATTGGTGGATTGGCGAGTGTCTGATTGACAGGCAATTGAATCTGTTGAGGCCCGATCTGTTGATTCACGATGTCCGGAATAATCGTATTTACGGGAATCTGAATCGGATCTGCCGCCATGACGGGTACAGCAGCAAAGAACACCATTAAGGAAATGAGGAGGAGATAAACCCAAAGTTTCATAAGACATCTCTCCATTCATCATTTTGTTGCCGCTCACAATATATGTTCCAATGTGCATGATGATTCTGAAGTTCACAGTCGACATTGAGACTTTTCCACATTTTACAGCGGGGGCTCTTGCTTTCCCCAAGCAAAAGCCCCCGCTGCCGTTTGGGTGGAAGGGGGCATGGGAAATCCCGGCCTTAAGACCTGCTCCGGGGGATAGCCGACAAAACCTCGTTTGCGGTATGATTGAGATAGTCAGAAGTTTGTTGTTGTGAATTTCATCGCGCACACCCAATTCAAAATCTTTAGAATATAGGGGGCCGGTGTACGATCATTGAAAAAAGGGGAGAGTGTTATCATGCGGGAAGCTGTGATCATTGAAGCGGTACGAACCCCGATCGGCAGGCGCGGGGGAGCGCTTAGCGGGATTCGTCCGGATGATTTGGCCGCCGAAGTGCTAAAAGAGCTGGTTGCAAGGGCAGGGATTGCTGCAGATTTGATCGAAGATGTCATCCTGGGATGCGTTTCCCAAGCGGGAGAACAAGCGGGCGATATCGCCAGAGTGGCTGCGTTGTTGGCCGGATATCCGATTGAAGTGCCGGGCGTGACGATAGACCGGCAGTGCGGCTCGGGTCAGCAAGCGGTTCACTTTGCCGCCCAGGCGATCGTAAGCGGGGACATGGACGTCGTGGTTGCCGGCGGCGTGGAGAGCATGTCCCGCGTTCCGATGTTTTCCAATCTGCAGGGAGCCAAATGGAATGAACAGCTCACAGCCCGCTTCGGTCCGATCCACCAGGGATATTCGGCAGAACGGATCGCGGAAAAATGGGGACTTTCCCGCAGTCAACTGGACGAATTCTCGCTGGAAAGCCACCGCAAGGCGATTCGCGCACAGGAGGAAGGCAGGTTCGAGCGGGAGATCATGCCAATTGAGGTAACGCTGCCAGACGGCGCCAAACAGACCGTGCGGCAGGACGAGGGGCCAAGAAGAGACACATCGATCGAGAAGCTGGCTTCGCTCAAACCGTCTTTTGAGGAAGATGGCAAGATCCACCCCGGCAATGCCAGCCAGATCAGCGATGGCGCGGCAGCCATTCTGCTCATGTCGCGGGAAAAGGCGGAAGCGTTGGGGCTAAAGCCGAGGTTTCGCGTCGCAGCCCGCTCTGTCGTCGGGTCCGATCCGGCCCTGATGCTCACGGGTCCGATAGCCGCAACCCGCCAGGTGTTGAAAAAGGCGGGCCTGACGATCGAAGACATGGATTTGTACGAAGTGAATGAAGCGTTTGCTCCGGTGCCGCTTGTCTGGCTGGCGGAAACAGGCGCCTCCCCTGACAAGCTGAATCCCAATGGCGGAGCGATTGCGCTGGGCCATCCGCTGGGAGCAAGCGGAGCGCGGCTGATGGTCACGCTGATGCATGAATTGGAGCGGACAGGCGGACGCTACGGCCTGCAGGCGGTCTGCGAAGGCCATGGGATGGCGAACGCGACGATACTTGAACGGTTGGACTAGAAGGGAGTTACGCACAGGTGAAAAACAAGGTGATTTTGATCGCATCAGACCAATTCGGCAAAGGAGATCCAGGTCTGGGAGAGGTCGTCCTGGAAACGTTTCTGGTACATCTCAAACAGCAAAAGGAGCTTCCGGCGGCGATTTTTTGCATGAACCGCGGGGTGCTGACATTGACCGATCAGTCGCTGTCACACGTCCACTTGAAAGAACTGGAGGAGCGGGGCGTCCCGGTCTACGCCTGCAAAACCTGCGTCGACCACTACCAGGCGGGCGATAAGCTGCAGACCGGTAAGATCTCGGGCATGGACCTGTTCGTGTCTTTGGCCGGTCAGCATGAGGTGCTGCCCGTATACTGACGCCCAGGACATGAAGACTTCTGCCGTTCGACATGAGGGGAATTCACCTCAAGGAGGCGGGCAGGGGTCTTTTTTTGTTTACAAAATTACTTGTCTTACTTATTATTGTTATAACAATTAAAATGGAAAAGGGAGGAGCTACTTGAAAACGAACTTGATTGACGAGCCGATCGGTTTTTTGATAGGCATCACGTATCGAAGAATGGTGCAGTACTTGCAGTTTCGCCTGAAAGAATACGGAATTACGCCGGAACAGTGGTCAGTGCTGTATCGGCTGGGGGAGCAGGACGGAATCAACCAGAAAGAGATCGCCGTCCGCTCGGCCAAGGATCAGCCGACCACTGCGCGAATACTGGATGTCCTGCACAAGAAAAGCTTGATTGAAAAACGAACATGTCCGACGGACCGCAGATCCTTTCTCGTTACGCTTACAGAAAAGGGAAAGGCGATTTTGGAGCAAACCGTCCCGGTCGAAAGAAAAGCTGTTGATGACATGTTGGACGGTGTGGATCAGGCTCAATTAGAGTTGTTCAGACAAACATTATTGCAGATGAATCAAAATATCGATCATCAACTGAGGGAATAGGAGTGTCATATTTGGAAGGACAGAGAGAGAAACTGTGGAGCAAGGATTTTATTCTGCTTACGATTTGCAACTTGCTGTTGTTTATGAATTTGCAGATGATGACGCCGGCTTTTCCGGCGTATGTCAGCGGCAGATTTCACGCGAATGATTTCACGGTAAGCCTGGTGATCAGCTTATTCGCCCTTTCGGCTATCGTGGCACGACTGTTTAGCGGTGAGGCTCTAAAGAGAGGAAAGAGAAACCAGATCCTCATCGCAGGGTTATGTCTTGCACTCTTGTCGTCTGCCGGGTATTTTTATAGCGGGACCATCGCTATGCTGTTGGTGATGCGAATCCTTTTCGGGGCAGGCTTTGGGATGGTGAGCACCACGTTCCCGACGATGACCTCCAATATCATTCCGCCAAAGCGGATGGGCGAGGGGATGGGGTACTTCGGACTCTCGACCAGTCTTGCGATGTCGATCGCTCCGGTCATTGGACTTGGGCTATTAGGGGAATACGGCTTTGGCACATTGGTTGCCGCCGCCACTGTACTTATCTTGTTGATCTTCCCGTTGATCCGGCTGGTTCGCACTTCAGGAGCGCAGCCGGCGAAAACAATGGCGGCAAGCCAACAAGCCGGGAAAGTCCAATTTTTCGATCGGGCGATTCTGCTGCCTTGCTTTCTGAACCTGCTGCTCTCGATTACCTATGGCGGCTTGATCAGCTTCATCGCTTTGTTCGGAGCGGAAGCTCACCTCGCCAATCCGGGGTGGTTTTTCCTGTGCAATGCGATCGCAATTCTGTTGGTTCGCCCGGTCTCCGGGAAGATTTTCGATAGAAAAGGACATATTGCCGTCCTGATTCCGGGAGCACTGCTGGTCCTGGTCGGGCTGCTCATTCTCTCGTACGCGACGACGATGAATGTCCTGTTGATATCAGCGGTATTTTACGGACTGGGCTACGGAATTTTGCAGCCGTCTATCCAGGCTTGGATCATTAATCTCGTCACACCTGAGAAGCGGGGAATGGCCAACGCGGCGTTTCTCAACAGCATTGATTTGGGGATCGCTCTGGGGTCGATGCTCTTGGGTGTGATTGCCACCGCTACAAGCTATCCGGCGATGTACCGGATGTCAGCCTTGTTGATGGTTGTTTTTCTCTTTGTTTACTTTTTATATCTGGCCGGTCAGGCGAAAGCAAAGCGCCGAAAAGCGTATCTCGCTAGTAAAGAACTGGGAGCTTGATTCTTACCGGCCGTACTTTAGGGAAGGTGAGGCGGTTGTGTGAGGGCGGACAGGCTTATTTCCATCCTGCTGCTGCTGCAGGCAAACAAAAGAATGACGACGAGCGAACTGGCTGACCACCTGGGCGTGTCGGAAAGGACGATTCATCGCGATATGGTGGCGCTGAGCTCCGCGGGACGGCTTCATGCTGTCGATTTCAGATAAGACGGGGTTGTCTGTAAGCAAAGCGCGCATCCTGGTCGAGAGTTTGGTGCTGATCATCGGCTATTTCCTCGGCGGTCCCGTGTTTGTGGTGACATTTCTCTACACGTTCATCCAAAGTCCGGTATTTCAGCAATCACTCAAGTTTTTCAGGGTAGTGCTGGGGGCGCTTGAGCGAAAGCAAATTCGTAAGAAAGCAGGGCACCTGGAATCATGCGGGTAAACCCGGGAGCCGCCCTGCTTTTTTTCAATTATCCCGACATAAATCCGGTATGACGACGTTCTATTTCTTCATTCTCTTTAAAATCCAATTAATGATTAAAGGCATGAAAATAATGAAAAGTGGAACATAATACAAGAAATGACCTATTATTGATTTCATGTTTTGCGTAAAGGGGACCTAAAGTCGTAATAGGAATTTTACGTCAGGCTTAAGAGTGCCTGTTGGCATATTAATAGCCTACAATTCCTACCCTTTGCTACCTCCTCTTGCGAAAATCGTTAGGCATTTTTTCATCCTGATGCTGTCCGTAAAAATGGTTGTGGTGATGGAACTGGACCAATAGGTGACTGTATGGTTCAATTTTATAGTGAAAGGCGTATTGCGACTAAAAAGAATTATCTTCGTACAGAATAGAGAAGATATAGAATTCATTGGTGATGTACCAGTTTCAGTATATCAACCGGTAGATATTTGTTACATTGTATTTGATAAATACAGAACTCCACGCCATCGTTGCAAATTCCAAGGCTGTGTTACATATGTGACTGGTCCTGAAGAATACGTAAAGAAACGCCCGAAAATTTAAATTCGGGCGTTTTCCGCGATGAGCCATTTTACTCTAGGGCAAAGCTGCCGCTAGATCCTCACATTACCTTACGATTGCCTCGTAAGGCGCAAGCTGATAGGATGCCGCCGACATGTGCCAAGAATAAAACAGCTGTGAACTTGTCCCATCCATTCCAAACGTTTTCCTCCAACTCTCCCTGATCGTGAGGTTTTACCGTAATTGTATGGGAATGGTTACAAGGAGTTTATAATTACTACATCGAGATTCTTCTTCAGGTCGATTTCATATGAGGGATGAATCAAGGTCCCGTCCAGTTTCTGGATCACTTTAACAACCGGAAGGTGAATAGCGTCGCTGTCGATCACCGAAACAACGCCGATTTTCCCGTTGCTCAGCAGAACCTTGCTGTTCATAGGATACACGCAGATATGCTTCGTAAATGTTTTGACCAAAGCGCCGTCAAAGAGTTTGTTGCCGGCTCCATACAGATACTCGAGTGCTTCGTGATACGTGTAGGCACTGCGGTAGCTTCGGGGCGATATCAAGGCATTGTAGACGTCGGCGATGCCCACGATTTGCGCGTAAGGATGGATGTGCGGCTGTCGCTGATGGTGCGGGTAGCCGGAGCCGTCCAATCGTTCGTGATGCATCAACGCACATAATGCCGCCGCTTGGGGAACATCCCTGTGGCTGCTCAACATCTGATACCCCAGGACTGTGTGCTTTTCCATCTTGGAACGCTCCCTTTTTGTCAGGGGGCCGGCTTTATGGATCAGGCTTTCCGGGAGCTGAGTCATGCCGATGTCGAACAGCAGCGCCCCAATCGTCAATTCGTACAGCTGTTGTGAATCGTACCGAAGCGCCAATCCGACAATGCCGCTGGTGACCGCCACCTTCAGCGAATGATGGAAACGGACGAGGTCCGTCTGGTGGAGAAGCGTCAACTTCTCCAGGAGAAACGGATGGGAAGCGATCTCAAAAAAGATATGGCGATACACTCTGCAAAACGTTTCACTGATATCCGAGTCAGATACCCGCTCTTTGAGTTGGTGGGAATAAATAAAGCCAATAAGAATGTCACGGACGACGGTTTGCTGATTCGAAAAACGAGGACTTTGTGTTTTCCGCAGAGCTTCTTGCGGTGCCCGCTGGAAGATGCCTCCCGCTTCTTTCACCCTTGAACCCTACTTTCTCTTGGTATCATGCGATGGATCGATCGTTTTTTGTTTTCCGGCTGTGTCTTCGCCCTGCTTCGCCCGGCATGTAGCCAGCGGGGCCGGCGGCCATTTCCCTTTTTGTTTCAGGTCGGAGATAATCCGCGGCAGTACAGTATTTACGAGTCTTTGACCGATACTGCTCCTTGCCTTCGGCGATTCGTCCTCTGCCATACGATCACACCCCTCTCCTGCAAAAGAGATTTACTACTTATTCTGAATAATATTTATTTATCAATTGATTGTCAATATGATTGATAAATATTTATCATAATACGCTTGTCTGATAAAAGTTAATATGCTGAAGGACTCAATTTTTCTCCAAAGCGTAAAGGCCGATGGGGACTGTTAGTCGCCAGTTAAACGATAAATATTTATCAAACATGGCTGTTTTTTTGTATAATGGACTTACGGAGGAGATGGGAGATGAACTATTACCAGCTGGTAAGGGAATACATCGCGGCCAGCGGCTTGTCGCATCGGGAAATATCGAAGCAGTGCAAAGAGCGGGGAACGTCCGTATCACAGGCGTATATCAGCCAAATCGCCAAAGGGGACGTTCCGCCTGCTTCTGATGAAGTGAATCGAGCGATTGCGGCAGTGACCGGCGGCGACCCGGATGCCCTGATCATCGCGGGCTACAGGGAAAAGGCACCTCTCGTCATCCGCGAAATGCTGGACCAGGCGGACAACATCACCGCGCTGATCGGCAGACATATTGATGCACTGGTAGAAGCGATGTGCGATGAATACGGCTGTCTCGACCCGCTGTATCGCCAGCTGCTGCAAAACGCCCTACAAGATCATGAAATCGTGACAGACGAAGACCATTTGTTGAAGTACGACTACCAGGCCAAATTGCTGCTCAAGTCACTGGACATCGAAACGAGGCTCAAGATCTTTACCCTGATCGTCGAGTCCTTGCCTTATGCCGGCCGCAAACCGGACAAGCTCTCCGGCATCCCGGCAGAGGAGCTGAGCCGACTATCCCGTTCGCGGGACTTCCTGCGCGTGCCGGTGGTCAGCCAAATCGATGCCAATCACCCCCGGCTCATCCGGGAGGAGGCAATTGACACCTGGGTGGAAATGTCCAACCCTTACAACTATCAGGATGGAGACCTGTTTTATCTCTCCGTTCAGGACGATTCGATGGCAGGCAGCCGCATCTGCAGCGGCGACAAGGTCCTGGTCAAGGTGCAGTCCGTTGTAGAAAGCGATGACATCGCGGCGGTGATCCATGCAGGCGAAGTGCTGCTCCGCCGAATCAGACATGCGGACGGCGGGCTCGTCCTGCTATATCCTGACAATCCCCGGTTTAAGCCGCTTGTCATCGACGAGAGCCAGCTGCGCATCTGCGGAAAAGTGATTCAAGTCAGCTTTGAGCCGAATACGTCAAATTAAGGCGAGGCTTCAAGTCGCAAGGTGCGGGAGGATACGGTTCAGCAAAAGGGGTTTGTTTGAAAAAAATAGTCTTGACAGCTAGATGTCAGGTATGTATAGTTTGCGATAGTTGAATATTGTCTTCTGTTAGGTGAGGCTCCTGTACAGAGATACGCTGCTGCCCAAAAATGTCGAGAGACGCCAATGGGTCAACAGGAAAAATCGGATTAAGGTTTTTCTTAATGTAGCTGGTTTTAACCTATGCTGTACAGTGCTAAAACTCAACGAAGGGGAGGCTAGTGTTGCCAATGGCTGTTTTCTCGAGATAACAGCATACATTGGCGTGGTTTTTGGCGTGCAGGCAAAGACCTGGTTTCTCTGTGTGAACTGTGACCTTAAATGTAGACAGTTTAAAAAAAGTCCTGCT